>CAXRBC010000065.1:0-2991 GCA_964228515.1 Ilumatobacteraceae bacterium | reverse complement strand
CTCGAAGGCCTCGGCGACCTCGCCGGGGTGATGGCGGAGGAGCTCTCGCTCTGCGACGAGGTGCCCGTGGCGGTGGTGCCGGCGGCCGAGCCGGACGTGGTGACGGAGGCGGTACGGCGTGCGGGGCGGGTGCTCGCCGTGGCGGTGCCGACGACGCACGGCCTGCTGCCCGACGGACGCGGCTGGCTGGAGCACGACGGTGTGCGTGTCGAACTCGCGCTCCGCGGGCGGCACAACGTCGCGAACGCGGCGCTCGCGCTCGCGGTCGGCCATGAGTTCGGGATCGCCGCGGCGGACGCGGCGGCGGGGCTCGCCGCGATGCCCGTCCCCGCGATGCGCTCCGCGGTCGCACCGCTCGGGCGCGCGCTCCTCCTCAACGATGCGTACAACGCGAATCCCGGCTCCGCGCGCGCGGCGCTGGCGTTGCTCGCCGAGGTCGGGGCGGGGCGGCAGCGCGTGGCCATCCTCGGCACGATGCGCGAGCTCGGTGCGGCGGAGGCACGGGCGCACGCCGAAGTCGCGGCCGCGGCGCTCGCCGGCCCGGCGGAGCTCGTCTGCGGCATCGGTGCCTTCGGGCCCGCCCTCGCCGCCCACGCCGCGGACGACCCGCGGGTCGTGGTCGCCGCCGACGTCGACGACCTCTGGCCGCGGCTGCAGCCGCGCCTCGCCCCCGATGCCGCGATCCTCCTGAAGGCCTCGCGCGGCGTGCAGCTCGAACGCCTCGTCCCCCTCCTCACCTCCTGGGCCACCGGCTGATGCTCTACGAGTTCCTCTTCCCCCTCCGGGAGTACGAGAGCGCCTTCAACATCTTCCGCTACATCTCCTTCCGCGCCGCCGGCGCGGCGGTGACGGCGCTGGTGCTCTCGTTCATCGTCGGGCCGCGGATCCTCCGCCGGCTGCGCGCGATGCAGATCCATCAGGTGGTACGCGACGGGACGCCCGACACGCACGCCGCCAAGGGGACGACGCCGACGATGGGCGGGCTGATCATCCTCGTCGCCGTCGCCGGCGCGACCCTCCTCTGGATGCGGCTCGACAGTCGGTATGTGTGGCTCGCGCTCGCGGTGACGCTCGCGATGGGCGCGCTCGGCTTCCTCGACGATTATCTCAAGCTGCGGCAGAAGCGGCTCGGGCAGGAGAACCTCGGCCTCGTGGAGCGCTACAAGCTCACCGGGCAGGTCCTCATCGGGCTCGCGCTCGGGTGGTACATCTGGCAGGTGCCGCTCAATCAGCTCCCGGGCGCGTCGACGACGCTGCCGTTCTACAAGTACCTGCTCATCGTGCCGGCGGTGCCGCTCCTGTACCTCCCCTTCGTGACCTTCGTGATGACGGGGACGAGCAACGCGGTGAACCTCACCGACGGCCTCGACGGGCTCGCCGCCGGGTTGATGGCGATCGCGATGCTCACGATGGGGCTCTTCGCCTACGTGATGGGGCGCGCCGACGCATCGGCGTACCTGCAGATCTTCTTCCTGCGCGGGGCGGGGGAGCTGACGATCTTCTGCTCCGCCGTCTTCGGTGCCGCGGTCGGCTTCCTCTGGTACAACGCGCACCCGGCGCAGGTCTTCATGGGCGATACCGGCTCCCTCGCGCTCGGCGGCGCGCTCGGGGCGGTGGCGATCCTCCTCAAGAGCGAGTTCCTGGTGCTCATCGTGGGGGGCGTCTTCGTCGTCGAGACCCTCTCGGTCATCATCCAGCGGAGCACGTTCAAGTGGCGCCGCCGTCGGCATGGGCTCGCCTATGCGCAGGCGCACCGCGTCTTCCGACGCGCGCCGCTGCATCACCACTTCGAGCTCTCCGGCTGGCCGGAGACGCAGGTGGTCGTGCGCTTCTGGATCCTGGGCGTGCTCTGCGCCTTCGTCGCGCTCTCGACGCTGAAGCTGCGATGACGGTCCCGGCGCCGGCGCTCGTGGCCCTCGCGACCCGGGGCGAGGTCGCGGTCATCGGCCTCGGCCGCAGCGGCGTCGCGGCGGCCCGGCTCCTCGCCGCGTGCGGCGCCCGCGTGTACGCCAGCGACGCCGGGACCGGACCGGCGGCCCGCGCGGCGGCCGAGGCGCTCGTCGCGGAGGGGATCGCGGCGGACGCCGGCGCGCACGACCTCGCACGGATCGCGCGCGCGGGGACCGTCGTGGTGAGTCCGGGCGTCCCGCCGACGGCCCCACCGCTACGCGCCGCGGCGGACGCCAGGGTGCCGGTCATCTCCGAGATCGAGGTCGCGCTCCCCGCGCTCACCGGTGTGCCATACATCGCGACGACGGGGACCAACGGGAAGACCACCGTCACCGCGCTGATCGGGCACCTCCTCCGCGCCCTCGGGCATCGCGCCGTCGAGGCGGGGAACATCGGGACTCCGCTCGCCGAGGTCGCGCTGGCGGCCTCCCGGCCGGCGTGGGTCGCCCTCGAGGTCTCGAGCTTCCAGCTCCACGACACGCCGTCGATCGCGCCGACGGTGGCGGTGCTGACGAACCTGGCCCCCGACCATCTCGACCGGTACGACTCGCTCGACGCCTACTACGGCGACAAGATGCGCCTCTTCGCGAACGCGACCGCGACGAGCGTCCGGGTGGTGAACGGCGACGATGCCGAGGTGCTGGCGCGCACCGCCGGGTTCCCGGGGCGGGTCGAGCGCTTCTCGCTGTCCGATGCCACCGCGACGGCGTGGTACGACGCCGCGGTGGCGCGCCTGATGCTCGATGGAGCGCCGCTGCTCGACCGCGACGCGCTCCCGCTGCTCGGCGCGCACAACGTGGCGAACGCGCTCTGCGCCGCCCTCGCGGTCTGGGCGGCGGACGCCGCGCACCGCACGCCGGCCGCGCGTGCCGCGCTCGCCGAAGGGCTCCGCACCTTTCACGCGGTCCCGCACCGGCTCGAGCCGGTCGTCGAGCGCGACGGCGTGCTCTGGGTGAACGACTCGAAGGCGACGAACGTCCAGGCGGCGCGCGCCGCGCTGGAGGGGATGACGCGCCCGGTGGTGCTCCTCCTCGGTGGGCG
>CAXRBC010000064.1:0-3563 GCA_964228515.1 Ilumatobacteraceae bacterium | reverse complement strand
CGGTGAGCGGGGCGCTCGACGCCGAGAGTTGCGGCACCAGCCGATGGCACGCAGCGAGCAGTTCGTCGGTCGCCACGGTGGCCACGTCGACGCGCACCGCCGACCACATGTCCGTTTCGTAACGGTCGATCGTCGTGCGATCGCGCGCGGCTGTGGATAACGCGCGGCGCTCGCGCGCCGCGAGCCGGCGCACGTCGGCGCTGCGCACGGCGCTCGCATCGCGTCGGTAGCGTCGGGCGAAATGGCGAGGACCACGCACGTGCGGTGGATCGGCGAGACGCCGACGCTCACCAACCCCGTGCTCGTCGCGGCCTTCACCGGATGGAACGACGCGGCCGACGCGGCGTCCAACTCGGTGACCAACCTCGTCGAGGGCTGGGGTGCGCGGCTGCTGGCGGAGATCGACCCCGAGGATTTCACCGACTACGCGACCACGCGCCCGAAGGTGCGACTGCGCGACGGCGGGCGACGCGTGATCGACTGGCCGTCCGTGCGCCTCTGGCACGTGCGGGGCCCCGGCGGCGACGTGGTGCTCATGCTCGGGCCCGAGCCGAGCACGCGGTGGAAGCTCTTCTCGCGCGTCGTCCTCGGCATCGCCGAGCGCCTCGGAGCGTCGATGATGCTGACGCTCGGCGCGCTGCTGGCCGACGTGCCGCACAGCCGTCCCGTGCAGCTGATCGGCACGGCCTCCGACCCCGCCGTGATCACCCGCTACGGCCTCCAGCGCTCGCGCTACGAGGGCCCGACGGGCATCGTGGGCGTGCTCCAGGACGCCTTCCACACCGCGTCGATCCCGTCCGTGTCGCTGTGGGCCGCGGTGCCCACGTACGCCTCGCACGTGCCGTCACCCAAGGCCTCGCTCGCGCTGATGCGTCGCGCCTGCGAGATCATCGGCGCACCCGCGCCGGTGGCGAGCGTGATGCGGCTGATCGCCCGCTACGAGGAGCAGGTGGACTCGCTCGTCAACGACGACGACGACCTCGTGGCCTACGTGGAGCGACTCGAGCACATGACCGACGAGGGGATGAGCCTCGACGACGAGGTGGACGACGACCAGCTCCCGCTGCAGTACGCGGAGTCGACCGTCGGGGACGACGACGACACCGACGCGGGGACGCTGCTGGCGGAGGTCGAGCAGTTCCTCCGCGACCAGAGCGGGGGCTCGGCGGCCTGAGGGGTCGCGGGCCGGGCGGGGTGCGTCGTGCGGGCGGGTCAGCCCGCGTCGAGCACCTCGAGGCGGATGCGCTTGTTGCCCTTGCCCTTGCTCTCGGTCTTGAGCACGCGGATGCGGCCCACCTCGGCCGTGGAGCGCACGTGCGTGCCGCCGTCGGCCTGCTTGTCGACCCCGACGATGTCGACGACGCGGATCTCGGGGATGTGCGTCGGGATCAGCGACACCTTGGTGCGGATGAGGTCGGGGTCGGCGAGGGCCTCGGCCCGCGGCAGGAACGAGACGTGGATCGGGTGGTCGGCGGCGAGCGCGTCGTTGACGAGCCGCTCGATCGTCTGACCGAATCCCTCGGGCAGCGGGTCGAACTCGAAGTCCATCCGCGCGGAGAGCGGCTCCATGTTGCCGCCCGTCACCGGCACCTTCCACTCGTTCCAGATCACGCCGCAGAGCACGTGCAGCGCGGTGTGCGTGCGCATCAGCGCGTGGCGCCGGGCCCAATCGATCTCGCCGTGCACGCCCTCGCCCACGCGCGGCGCGGTCGCGCCGGGTGCGAGCGAGTGCCACACGACGTCGCCGTCCTTGCGGACGTCGACGACGCCCGCTCCCGCGAGCGTGCCGACGTCGTGCGCCTGACCTCCGCTCGTCGGGTAGAACGCCGTGCGGTCCAACGCGACCGCGCCCTCGCGGGCGTCGACGACGGTGGCGTCGAACGCCGCGAGGTACGCGTCGCGGAGGTAGAGGAGGTCGGTCAGTAGTCGTCCATCCCGCCGGCCGGGGCCGCAGCGGGCTTCTCTTCGGGCTTGTCGGCGATGACGGCCTCGGTGGTGAGGAACAGCGCCGCGATCGACGCCGCGTTCTGCAGCGCCGAGCGCGTCACCTTGGCCGCGTCGATGACGCCGAGCTTGACGAGGTCCTCGTACTCGCCGGTGGCGGCGTTGAGCCCCTCGGTGCCCTTGAGCGCCTTGACGCGCTCCACGACGACGCCGCCCTCGAGACCCGCGTTCTCCGCGATCTGCTTGAGCGGCGACTCGAGCGCCTTGGCGACCATGCGGGCGCCGGTCGCCTCGTCGCCCTTGAGCGAGTCGGCGGCCTTCGCGACCGCGGCCTGGGAGCGCAGCAGGGCCACGCCACCGCCGGGGACGACGCCCTCCTCGATCGCGGCCTTGGTGGTGCTCACCGCGTCCTCGATGCGGTGCTTCTTCTCCTTGAGCTCGACCTCGGTGGCCGCGCCGACCTTGAGCACGGCGACGCCGCCCGACAGCTTGGCGAGGCGCTCCTGGAGCTTCTCGCGGTCGTAGTCGGAGTCGGTGTTGTCGATCTCGGTCTTGATCTGGTTGATCCGGCCCTTGATGTCGGCGTCGCTGCCGGCGCCCTCGATGATGGTCGTCTCGTCCTTGGTGATGACGACCTTCTTGGCGCGGCCGAGCAGGTCGAGGGTGACGTTCTCGAGCTTGAGGCCGACCTCCTCGGAGATGACCTGGCCGCCCGTGAGGATCGCCATGTCCTGCAGCATCGCCTTGCGGCGGTCGCCGAAGCCCGGGGCCTTCACCGCGGCGCTCTTGAACGTGCCGCGGATCTTGTTGACCACCAGGGTCGCGAGCGCCTCGCCCTCGACGTCCTCGGCGATGATGACGAGCGGCTTGCCGCCCTGCATCACCTTCTCGAGAACGGGGAGCAGGTCGCGGACCGCGGTGATCTTGGTCGACACGAGCAGGAGGTACGCGTCCTCGAGGACGGCCTCCATGCGGTCGGTGTCGGTGACGAAGTACGGCGAGATGTAGCCCTTGTCGAAGCGCATGCCCTCGACGAGGTCCATCTCCATGCCGAACGTCTGGCTCTCCTCGACCGTGATGACGCCGTCCTTGCCGACCTTGTCGATCGCCTCGGAGATCATCTGACCGATCTCCGGGTCGGCGGCCGAGATGGCGGCGACCTGGGCGATCTGCGACTTGGAGTCGACGTCCTTGGCGAGGCCCTTGATGCTCGCGACCGCGGCCTCGACCGCGGCCTCGATGCCGCGCTTGAGGCTCATCGGGTTGGCACCCGCGGCGACGTTGCGCAGGCCCTCGCGGACCATGCTCCAGGCGAGCACGGTGGCGGTGGTGGTGCCGTCACCGGCGACGTCGTCGGTCTTCTTGGCGACCTCCTTCACCAGTTCGGCGCCGATGCGCTCGTAGGGGTCCTCGAGCTCGATCTCCTTGGCGATGGAGACGCCGTCGTTGGTGATCGTGGGGGCGCCCCACTTCTTGTCCAGCACGACGTTGCGGCCCTTGGGGCCGAGGGTGACGCGGACCGCGTCGGCCAGCTTGTTCATGCCCGTCTCGAGGGCGCGGCGGGCGGTTTCGTCGAACGCGATGATCTTTGGCATGTCTGTGTCCTCCGGGATGCGATT
>CAXRBC010000063.1:0-2004 GCA_964228515.1 Ilumatobacteraceae bacterium | reverse complement strand
GTCGGGGCGCGGGGTCACGGCGGCGCGGTGCGGGCCGTCGGCGTGGCGGCGCGCAGCGCGAGCGCCGCCGCGACGTGGTCGGCGTCGACGACGCCCGGCGCACCACGCAGGTCGGCGACCGTGCGGGCGACCCGGCGCACGCGGTGGTAGCCGCGGCCACTGAGGCGGCCGCGCTCGAGCTCGGCACGCAGGAGGGCGCGGGCGGCGGGATCGAGCGGCGCGTGCGCGTCCAGCGCGTCGCCCGAGAGCTGCGCGTTGTGACAGCCCTGGCGCGCGACGGCGACGCGCTCGGCGGACGCGACGCGCGCCGCGACGGTGGCCGTGTCCTCGGCGCGTGCGCGCGCGAGCAACTCGTCGGTGCGGGGGCGCGCGACGGCGACCCGCAGGTCGAAGCGGTCGAGGAGCGGTCCCGAGAAGCGCCGCAGGTACCGCGCCCGCGCCGCGTCGTCGCAAACGCACGCGCCCGGCGTGCCCTCGCCGCATGGGCACGGATTGGTCGCCGCGACGAGCAGGAACCGCGCGGGCATGACCACCGCGGTACGGGCGCGCGCGACGCGCACGAGGCCCTCCTCGAGGGGCTGGCGCAGCGCGTCGAGCACCGCGGGCGGGAACTCGCCGAGCTCGTCGAGGAAGAGCACGCCGTGCGTCGCGAGGGAGATCTCCCCCGGGCGCATCGCGGACGTGCCCCCGCCGACCATCGCGACCAGCGACGAGGAATGGTGCGGCGCGCGGTAGGGCGCGCGCCGCACGAGCCCGCCGCCCGGCACCTCGAGCCCGGCCGCGGAGTGGACCATCGTGGCGGTGACCGACTGCTCGTCGGTGAGGGCCGGGAGCAGGCCGGGGAGCCGCTCGGCGAGCATCGTCTTGCCCGCACCCGGCGGGCCGACGAGCAGGAGGTGGTGGCGACCGGCGGCGGCGATCTCGAGCGCGAGCCGCGCGACGGGCTGACCATGGACGTCGGCGAGATCGGGCGACGCGCGGTCGGGACGCTGCGAGGGGTCTGCGGTGCGGCGGCGGGCGGCCGGGTCGGGCCATCCGCGGCGCCCCGCGACGCACTCGACGACGTCGCGCAGGTGGGGCGCGGCGCGCACCCCCCGCCGCGCGGCGGCGCCGGCCTCGGCGGCATCGGGCGGCGCCACGACGACGACACGCTCCCCCGCGGCGAACGCGAGCGGCGCCGCGCCGCGCACGCGGCGCAGGGAGCCGTCGAGGCCCAGCTCGGCGACGAACGCGTACTCGCCCAGCGCCGCGGGCTCGACGATGCCGTCCGCGGCGAGGATCCCGAGCGCGATCGCGAGGTCGAGGCTCGCACCGTGCTTGCGCTCGCCGCTCGGCGCCAGGTTGACCGTGATGCGTGTGGTCGGCCACTCGAGGCCGCACGAGAGCAGGGCCGCGCGGACGCGGTCGCGGCTCTCACGGCAGGTCTCGTCGGGCTGGCCGACGATCGTGAAGCCCGGGAGGCCGAGGCCCACGTGCACCTCGACGTCGACGCTGCGGCCCTGCACGCCGAGGAGCGTCGCGGAGCGGACGGAGGCGAACATCCGCGACGCTCAGCCCACCGTGCGAGAATCGAACGATGACGCGACGGGCACGCCACGGATGTGTGCGCGCCCTGGCCGCCGCGGCGGCCATCGCGCTGGTCGGCTGCGCCGAGACGCCCCGGACCGCCACCAACTTCTGCCGCGTGCTCGACGCCGAGTCGCCGGGGATCGCGCAGCGGCCCTCGTCGCCGGGCGAGGTGCGCGACCTGCTCGACCGCTACGAGCGCCTGCTCGAGGGGGCCCCCCTCGAGATCGAGGAGCCGCTCGGGACGGTGGGGGCCGCGCTGCGGGCCGCCGCGGAGGCCGACGGCTCCGACCCCGCGAGCGTGCAGGCAGCGATCGACGCCGCCTACCGCTCGGAGTCCGACGCCCTCACGTTCACCACGTGGGTCCTGCGCACGTGCGGCGCGGACCTCGCGGGGGTCTTCGGCTAGCGCATCTCCCCGCGCTTGAGGATGACCTT
>CAXRBC010000062.1:0-6964 GCA_964228515.1 Ilumatobacteraceae bacterium | reverse complement strand
CGCAGGCCATCGATCACGCGCTCGGCGCGGTGCGCCGTCAGCGGCTCGTGGTCCCTGGCGACCGCGTCGTGGTCTGCGCCTCGCGCGCGCACCCGCGCAGCGACGCGGACACGGTCTGGCTGCACACCGAGCCCTGACCCCACGGGTCCCGCGATGACGACGTGGCGCAACTGGGGCCGCACCGAGCGCGCCACGGGCCTGCGGCGCCACGCCCCCGACTCTGAATCCGGCATCGCCGAGGTCGTCGCCGCCGCGGCGGCCGCCGGCCGGCAGGTGAAGGTCGTCGGGTCGGGCCACAGTTTCACCGGCATCGCTAGGCCGGAGGCCGACATGCTGGATCTCTCCCGATACGACCGGCTGTTGCGCGTCGACGAGGCGGCGCGCACGGTGACGGTCGAGTCGGGCGCCGTGCTCGGCCGGCTCAACGAGGAGCTCCATGCCCGCGGCTGGGCGATGCCCAACCTCGGCGACGTGGTGTACCAGACGGTCGGCGGCGCCCTCGCGACCGGCACGCACGGGACGGGTGCGCGGCTGCCCGGCCTCGCGGCGCAGGTGGCGGGCTTCCGCCTCGTCGACGGCGCCGGGCGCGTCCACGACTGCCGCCCCGGCTCGCGCGAGGACGTCTGGCGCGTCGGGCGCGTGGGGCTCGGCGCACTCGGCGTGATGACCGAGGTGACGCTGCGCGTCGTGCCGGCCTTCGTGCTCGAGGCGGTCGAGGAGCCGATGCGGATGGACGCCGTGCTGCGCGACTTCGAACGGCACGTCGCGGACAACGACCACTTCGAGTGCTACTGGGTCCCGCACACGGGGTGGGCCCTCACCAAGCGCAACAACCGCACCGACCGCCCCGCGCGCCCGATGTCGCGCGGGCGCCGCTGGTGGACCAAGACCGTGATGGAGAATGGCGCCTTCGGCGCGGTCTGCCGCCTGGGCCGCGCGGTGCCGCCCCTGGTGCCCGCACTCGCGCGCGCCGTGCCCTCGTCGGGGCGCCTCGAGTACTCGGACGCCAGCCACCGCGTGTTCGCCTCGCCGAGGCTCGTGCGATTCCGCGAGATGGAGTACGCGATCCCGCGCGCCGCGTGCCCCGAGGCGGTGACGCGGCTACGACGGATGGTGGACGAGCGGGGCTTCCGCGTGTCGTTCCCCGTCGAGGTTCGCGCGGCCGCCGCGGACGACGTGCCGCTGTCGACCGCCCACGGGCGCGACACGGCGTACGTGGCGGTGCACATGTACGTGGGCGTGCCCTACGAGGACTACTTCCGCGAGGTCGAGCGCATCATGGTGGACCACGGCGGGCGGCCCCACTGGGGCAAGATCCACTTCCAGTCGGCGTCGACGCTGCGACACCGCTACGAGGGGTGGGCCGCCTTCGCTCGCGTGCGCGACGAGATGGACCCTCGCGGGACGTTCAGCAACCGCTACTTGGAGCGAGTGCTGGGCCGCTGAGACACACGTCCTGCGGCCTCACGGGGACGCGCACGAGGTCGCGCCCAGACGCGGCGCGGATCGCGGCGACGATCGCGGGCGTGACCGAGATGCAGGGCGGCTCGCCGATGCCCTTGGCACCGAGCGGCGCCATCGGCTCGGGCTCCTCGACGAAGCGGGCGACGACCTCGGGGGCGTCGAGCGAGGTCGGCAGCAGGTAGTCGGTGAACGTGGGGTTGCGCATGCGGCCGTCCTGGAGGACGATCTCCTCCATCACCGCGAGCCCGAGGCCCTGCGCGATGCCTCCCTCGAGCTGACCGATGGCGGCCAGTGGGTTGAGCACCCGCCCCACGTCCTGTGCGGTGGCGACCTGCACGACCTTGACGAGCCCGAGGTCGAGGTCGACGTCGACCACCGCCCGGTGTGCGACGAATGCGAACGCCACGTGGCAGTCGCCCTGGCCGTCGGCGTCGAGCTCGGTCGTCGGTCGGTGGTGATGCTCGAAGTCGCCGAAGAAGGTGCGCCCGGCCGTGGCGTCCGCGACGGGCACGCGGAGCGTCCCCGCGGTGTCCACCACGTCGGTGCCCTCGATCGCGAGGCGGATCGGGTCGATCCCGTGCTCCTCGCCCACGGCCTCGAACAGCCGCTCGCGGGCGATGCGGCACGCGCCGTCGACGGCGCCACCGCTCATCCAGGTCTGGCGGGAGGCCGACGTGCTGCCCGCCGACCCGACGTAGGTGCGGATCGGCGCGAGCACGACCTGGTCGACGCCGAGCACCGAGCGGGCGATCTGCTGGGCGAGCACGAGGAAGCCCTGGCCCACCTCCGCCGTGGCGAACTCCAGGGTGGCGATCCCGCCCGAGAGCTGCACGCGCGCCGTGCTGGAGTCGTCGAAGCCCTCGCTGTACATGAGGTTCTTGATGGAGACGCCCCAGCCGACGCCGCGGCGCACACGCGACGGCTCGGCCGCGAGGCCCGAGCCGCCGGGCAGCTCGAGCGGGTCGGGGCGATCGGGGAGCGGCGGCGGGAGCGGGATCTCGGCGGTCTCGCGGATGCAGCGCTCGACGGGTGCGACGCTGTCGATCACCTGCCCGGTGATCAGGCGGTCGCCCGTGCGCATCGCGTTGCGCAGCCGCACCTCGACGGGGTCGAGGCCCGCCGCGGCCGCGATGCGATCCATCTGGCTCTCGTGTGCGAAGCAGGCCTGCACCACGCCGAAGCCGCGCATCGCGCCGCACGGCGGGTTGTTGGTCCGCAGCGCCCAGCCGTCCACCACCGCGTGCTCGCAGCGATACGGGCCCTGGGCGTGGGTGATCGCGTTGATGAGCACCGCCGCCGACGTGCTCGCGTACGCCCCGCCGTCGAGCCAGAACTTGGCCTCGACCTTGACGATGGTGCCGTCGCGCTCGGCGTGGTGGCGCATCCAGATGCGTGCCGGGTGCCGGTGCACGTGCCCGAGGAACGACTCCTCGCGCCCGTACTGCATCTTGATCGGTCGGCGCGTGCGCAGGCAGAGCAGCGAGCAATGCACCTGCAACGAGATGTCCTCGCGTGCGCCGAAGGCGCCGCCGACCCCTCCCAGCGTGAGGCGCACGCGCTCGGGCTCGATGCCGAGGCACTCGGCGATCTGCTTGCGGTCCTCGTGCAACCACTGCGTCGCGACGTACAGCTCGAGACCGGCGCCGTCGTCGTCGGGCAGCGCGAGGGCCGCCTCCAGACCGAGGAACGCCTGGTCCTGCATGCCGATCTCGTACGTGCCCTCGACGACGATCGGGCCCGTGGCCGTCGGGTCGCCGCGCCTGATGCGCTGGTGCCGCAGCACGTTGCCCCGCGGGTGGATCGCGGGCGTGGCGGGATCGACGGCGCGCATCACGTCGGTGAGCGGCGCGAGCGGCTCGTACTCGACGCGGATCGCCTCGAGCGCACGCAGGCAGGTCTCGGGGTGGTCGGCGGCCACCGCGGCGAGCGGCTCGCCCACGTAGCGCACGACGTCCCGCGCGAAGACGGGCTGGTCGGCGTCGATGAGCCCGTACGTCGGCTTGCCGGGCACGTCGTCGGCGGTGAGCACGCACGAGACGCCGTTGATGGCGAGTGCGGCCGAGACGTCGATCGACACGATGCGCGCGTGGGCATGCGTGCTGCGCAGCGTCGCGCCCCACAGCATGTTGGTCGCCCACGCGTCGGAGGAGAACGAGAAGCGCCCCTGGACCTTGGGCCCCGCGTCCGGGCGACGCGCGGAGTCGCCGAGCGTGCCCGCCCGCGGCGGTGCGTCGGTGCGCGTCGCGGTGCTCACGACGCGCCCGCCCGTCGCGCGTCGCGCGCCGCCCGAACGGCGGCGAAGACCCGTCCGTAGCCGGTGCAACGACAGATGTTGCCGCTGATCGCCTCCTTGATCTCGAGGTCGCTCGGGTCGTGCGTGCGGTCGAGGAGGTGCTGCACGGCCACGACGAGTCCGGGGGTGCAGAAGCCGCACTGCACCCCGCCCTCGGTGATGAAGGCCTCCTGCACCGCGTTGTACTCGCCCGGGGGCGAGATCGACTCGACCGTGCGGATGTCGGCGCCGACCGCGCCGGCCGCGAGCACGAGGCACGAGCACACCGCCTCGCCGTCCATGACGACCGTGCACGAGCCGCACTCGCCCTGCTCGCAGGCGCCCTTGGTGCCCGGCAGGCCGAGCCGCTCGCGCAGGACGAACAGCAGGCTCTCGCTGATGGTGGCGTCCTGGACGGCGCGGTCCTCGCCGTTGATCCGCAGCGAGTACGTCACGACGCGGCCCCCGCGCGGCGGAGCAGGCGCTCGGCCAGCACCGAGACGGCGTGGCGCCGGTACTCGGCCGTGCTCCGATGGTCGTCGATGGGTCGGGCCTCGAGGCCGACCCTGCGGCCGAACTCCTTGGCGACGTCGGCGCTCACGGCGCCGGCCCGCAGGTCCGTCGCACCCGCGAGCCACGCCTCGGCCTCGCGGCAGCGGATGACCGTGGGCCCGACGGCCCCGAGCGCCACTCGCGCCGTCGCGGCGCCCGACGCCGGCCGCCGGTCGACCACGAGGCACGCCGACGCGGCGGCGATCACCATCGCGTTGCGGACCCCGACCTTGGCGTATCCCTGCCAGCCGTCCACGAGCGGCAGGGTGACCGAGACGATGATCTCGCCGGGCCGACGGTCGTTGCGCTTGACGCCCTTCATGAACTCGTGGATCGAGACGTCGCGCGTCCCGTCGAGGGACCGCAGGTGCACGATCGCGTCGAGGGCCGAGAGCACGGGCAGGCCGTCCCCAGCGGGGGAGCAGGTCCCGAGGTTGCCCCCGAGCGACCCGGCGGCGCGGATCTGCGGCGAGCCCACGGTGCGGGCCGCCTCGGCGAGCGCGGGCACGAGCGAGCGCAGCGGCTCGCGCTCCATGTCGCCGTACGGCACGCCCGCCCCGATGGTGACGGTGCGGGCCCCCTCGTCCACGTGCCAGCGGCGCAGCTCCGCCACCCTGCGCAGGGCGACGTAGGAGACCGGCCGCCGATGGTGGATGTTGACCTCCACCATCACGTCGGTGCCGCCCTGCAGCAGCACCGCCTCGGGGTGGCGCGCGGCGGCGTCCAGCGCCTCGTCGAGGCTGTCGGCGACGACGACGACGCCCGTCACGCCGGGCCGTCCCAGCCGCTGAAGGCGTCGATCATCGCGCGCACGTCGCCCAGGGGATAGAGGATGGGACACGTGCAGCCGTGACGCATGTAGTGGGCCACCTGCTCGCGGGCCTCCGCGGGCGTGCCCGACGCGGTGAGCATCTGCACGATCTCGTCGGGCACGTGGCGCGAGGCGGCGACGACCTGCTCGTGCGTGGCGGGCCAGGTGAGCACCTCGCCGACCTTGTCGAGGATCGACTGCGGCACGCCGCTCGCCTTCATGATGTGCGGCTGCTGTCCGAGGTACTGCGTGACCATCTGGCGGGCCATGTCGAGGGCGGTCTGCCGGTCCTCGTGCACGCTGCAGACGACGAGCTGCGGGCGGTCGATGTCCTCCCAGCGCCGCCCCGCCTTGGCGGCGCCCGCGGCGAGCGCCTCGATGGCGCGCGCGTTGTAGTCGGGGGAGACGAGGTAGTTGAGCACCACGCCGTCGGCGATCTCGCCCGTCAGCTCCATCATCTGCATGCCCGTGGCGCCGATGTAGATCGGTACGTCCTTGGCCCTGCGCTCCTGATACACGTAGTCGAGCTCGACCCCGTCGAGCTTCACGAACTCGCCCTGCATCGTCACCGTCTCGTTGGCGAGCAGACCGCGCACCGCGGTGACGATCTCGCGCATGGCGCGCAGGGGCTTGGCCCGCGAGATGCCGACCTTCTGCGCGAGCGGGTCCCACCACGCCCCGATGCCGAGGATTACGCGGCCGGGCGCGAGGTCGTCGAGCGTGGAGAACGTCGCGGCGAGCCGCGCCGGGTTGCGGCTCCAGCAGTCCACGACGCCCGAGCCGACCTTGAGCCGGCTCGTCACCGACGCGAACGCGGCCATCGGCACCGTCGCCTCGCGCACGAGGCGGCTCTCCGCCTGCCACACCGCCTCGAATCCCTTCTGCTCCGCGTAGCGGGCGAACTCCATGCCCTCGCTGATGCGGTGCGCGTCCTGCAGGTACAGCGCCACTCGTGCGCTCATCGCGGGGCCTCCATCCGTGCGTGCAGCGCGCGCGCCGCGACCGCGGCCTTGGCGCGCACCTCCTCGAGGTCGACCCGAGTGGGCCGTCCGTCCTCCAGGACCTTCTCTCCGTCGACCTCCACGCGCAGCGCTCGCATGCCGGTGGTGTACGCGGTGCGCCACGGGTCGTCGGCGTGGTCGTAGTTCCAGGTCACGCGGTCGCGGCGCGACTCGGGGAACGCGTCGCGCGCGTGGTCGAGCCACGCGGCGACGACGGTGGCGGGTGCGTGGGGGTCGGCCTCGCACAGCCGCGCGTACGCGAGCCGCGCCTCCTCCATCATGTCCGAGCCGATGCCGTCGGACCCGAGCAGCACGCGGTTGGGGCGCGAGGTCGGGTGCGCGTATCCCACGGCGTTCTTCATGTTGGACCGCGGGTTGTGCGCGATGCGTCCCGGCAGTGCCCGGTCGAGATGCACGCAGTGCACGAGCAGCCAGTCCTCGGCCGCGTGCGGCGCGAGTCGCGCGCCCGCCGCCGCGTCGTCCACGGCCTCGGCGACGTGCACGTGCACGCCGACGCCGAGCCTGCGTGCGAGGTCGGCCGCCGCGGCGATGGTCTCGTCGGTGCAGGTGAACGCCGCATGCAGCCCGACCATGGTGCGCAGCCCCGCCCTCGCGGATCGTTCGCACTCCGCGAGGCCCCTGGCGGCGTCGCGCGTCATACGGCCGCCCGGCTCGACGGTGTGCCGCCGGCTGCCGTCGTCTCCCCCGCGGTCGGTGGCGCCATAGGCGGTGCAGACGCGCACCCCCACGGCCGCGCACGCGCGATGGATGATCTCGAGCGACCCGTCGATGCAGCGGGGCGACTCGTGGTGGTCGATGATGCAGGTGGTCCCGGCCATCAGCGCCTCGGTGGCGCCGAGCATC
>CAXRBC010000061.1:0-17752 GCA_964228515.1 Ilumatobacteraceae bacterium | reverse complement strand
CCGCGCCTCAGCGCACGTCCGCTCCGCGCCTCAGCGCACCTCCGCCACGCCGCCCGGCCCGGCGACGTACCAGGCGACCATCACCACGCCCGCGCGGTCCGCGAGCCGCCGCGCCGCGCGCCAGTCGGCCGCCGCGCGTGACCCCGCCCCGACGCCCGCCGGGCCCCCTGCCTCGCCGCCCGCCGCCGCGCGACGCGGCCTGACGCTGCACACGATGCACCCCGTCGCCCCCGGCGTGCGCACGACGTCGCCGACGATCCGGTCCGCGAGCGTGCCGAGGTCACGCCCGGGCACGTAGGCCCGCATGCCGACGCCGCGCCGACGCGCGTCGAGGCACAGCACGATCGTCTCCGCCTCGCGCGGCCGCCGCACCGCGAGCGCACACACCGCCAACGCCTCGTGCGCCGTGCGCACCTCGTCGGCGTACGCCCGCGGCACCCGCAGCCCGGCGGGCACACCCTCGAGCACGCCCCGGAGCACGTCCTCGTCACGCATCATGTGCGCAACGTACCGATCCGGTGCACGCGGCTACGCCGCCGCGACCACCTGCACCGACACCACCACCGCCACCGCCGCCACCGCGACCGCCGCGAGCACGCCGCTCACCGCGCGCCGCCGCGGCGACAGCATCACGCCGCCCACCGCCGCACCCGCGAGGGCCCCGCCGAGGTGCCCGCCCACGCTCACGCCCGGGATCGCGAGCGTGAACGCGAGGTTGATCGCGAACGTGAGCCCCAGCCCGGTGCGCCAGGGGTTCACCCCCCGCTCCCGCAGCCCGACGACCGCCGCGGCCATGAGCCCGAACACCGCGCCCGACGCGCCGCCCGTGATCGCATCCGGGCTCAGCAGCAGCGCACCCGCCGACCCGCCGAGCAGCGACGCCCCGTAGAGCATCCCGTAGCGCCACGGCCCCAGCCCGGGCTCGAGCAGCCCCCCGAGCTGCCACGCGAGCAGCATGTTCATCCCGAGGTGCAGGATCCCGAAGTGCACGAACCCGCACGTCACCAGGCGCCACCACTCGCCGTCGACGAGGAATCCCCGCGAGATCACGAGGTCCATCGTCCGCCGCGTCACCTCCGACGTCCCGAACGCGCCGAGGTCCCCGAGCACCATCCACGCGAAGAGACCGATGTTCACCGCCACGATCGCGTTCGTCACGGTCAATGGCGCCGCTCCGCGTCGCCCTCCGCGCCCCCATCCACCCGCGCCCGGGCCCGAGACGCGCCGCCACGTCATCCGCCGCACCTGCGCCGTCCCGCCCGACCCGACCGGCGGCGCCGACGACGGTGCGACCGGCGGGGGCGGGGGAGGCCACTGCGGGGGCGGCCACTGCGGCCCGCTCGTGCTCACGTCGCGCGGCGCGTGCGTCAGGCGGGCGGCGCCTCGGCGGACTCGCGGTGCGCGAGGTACCACTCGATCGTGCGCCGCAGCCCGGACTCGAAGTCCGTCGTCGCGTGCCATCCCAGTGCCGCCTCGGCGCGCGACGCGTCCACGCGCCGGCGCGGCTGCCCGTCGGGTCGCGTCGCGTCCCACACGAGCTCGCCGCGGTAGCCCACGAGACGCGCGATCGTCTCCACGGTCTCGCGGATCGTCACCTCGCGGTCGTTGCCGAGGTTCAGCGGCTCGACGCCATCGTGCAGCTCGGCCGCGAGCACGACGGCGCGCGCCGCGTCCTCGACGTACAGGTAGTCGCGGCTCGCGGTGCCCGTGCCCCACACGGCCACCTTGTCGGCGCCCGACTCCTTGGCCTCGACGCAGCGCCGGATGAGCGCGGGGATCACGTGCGACACCGACTCGTGGAACTTGTCGCCGGGTCCGTAGAGGTTGGTCGGGATCACGAAGGCGAACCGCTGGCCGTACTGGCGCGCGTTGACCTGCGCGTGCACGAGCAGTGCCTTCTTGGCGATCCCGTAGGGCGCGTTGGTCTCCTCCGGGTAGCCGTCCCAGATCGCCTCCTCGCGGAAGGGCACCGGCGTGTACTTCGGGTACATGCACACGGTCCCGAGCACGACGGTCTTGTCCACGCCGGCGGCCCGCGCCGCCTCGATCACGTGCGTGCCCATCAGCAGGTTGTCGAGGTACAGCGGGGCGGGCGCCACCTGGTTGTACCCGATGCCGCCCACGCGTGCGGCGAGGTGCAGCACGTGCGTCGGGCGGTGCTCGGCGATCAGCCGTTCGGCCACCCCCGGCAGGGTGAGGTCGGCCTCCGCGCGCCGCGGCGCGGCCACGCGCGCGCCGGCGTCGCGCAGCACGCGCACCACGTTGCGCCCGAGGAATCCGTTGCCGCCCGTGACCAGCACGGCGCGGTCACGCCAGAAGTCACCTCGCGTCGTGCGTTGCGCGCCCGCATCTGCGCCCGCCATCTCGTGGCCCCAGCGTACGGCGCGGCCACAATGGTTGCCGTGCGTGTCGCGTACTCGCTCGAGCAGTGCTGGCACGACGTGCCCGGCGGCACCGCCGTCGCCGCGATCGAGGTCGCGCGCGCGATGCGGGACGAGCGTCCCGACGTCGAGCTGCGCGGCGTCGCCGGTCGACACGACACCGCGCCCGCGCCCCGCTGGGCGCCGCCCTGCGAGGTGCACGCGCTGCCGCTCGCGGGCGGGCTGCTCTACGAGTCGGTGCTGCGCGTCGGCCGCCCGCGCGTCGAGCGCGCGACGGGCGTCGTCGACGTCGCGCACTCCACGACGCTGATCCCGCTGCCGAGCCGCGCGCCCGCCGTCGTGACCATCCACGACCTCGCGTTCCTGCGCCACCCCGAGTTCTTCACCCCTCGGGGCAACGACGTCTTCCGCCGCGCCCTCGCGGTCGTGCGCCGGCGCGCCGCGCTGGTGCTGTGCTCATCGGCCGCCACGGTGCGCGTCTGCGTCGACGCGGGGATCCCCGCCGAGCGCTGCCGCGTGGTCCAGCTCGGCGCCCGCCGGCTCGGCGCCGCGCCCGCCGCAGCCGCCTCGCGCCGCGGCGACGACCTGCTCTTCGTCGGCACGCTCGAGCCGAGGAAGAACCTGGGTCGACTCCTCGCCGCGCTCGATCGGCTGGGCCCCTCGGGCCCGCGCCTGCGGGTCGCGGGCGCGCCCGGCTGGGGCAGCCCCCTCGACGGCCTCGACGACGCGGTGCGCCGGCGCGTGGCGCCGCGCGTGGAGTGGCTGGGCGAGGTGAGCGAGGCGCGCCTCGCCGAGCTCTACGACGGTGCGGCCGCGGTGTGCGCGCCGTCGATCATGGAGGGCTTCGGCCTCCCGATCCTCGAGGCCATGGCCCACGGCGCACCGGTGGTCACGAGCCGCGGCTCGAGCACCGAGGAGGTCGCGGGCGGCGCGGCGGTGCTGGTCGACCCGCTCGACGTCGACGCCATCGCGGTCGGCATCGCCGACGCGCTCGGCCGCCGCGACGAGCTCGCACGCGCCGGGCTCGCCCGGGCCGCGTCGCTGACGTGGTCCCGCACCGCGGCGCGGACCGCCGCCGCCTACGACGAGGTCGCCGCGTGAGGGTCGGGGTCAACCTGCTGTGGTGCCGCACGGGCCGCGTCGGCGGCTCGGAGGAGTACCTCGTGCGCCAGCTCGTCGGTCTCGCGCAGTGCGGGGCGCCCGACGTCGAGGTCGCGCTCTTCGCGCAGCCGTCGCTGCTCGCCGCCCATCCCGACCTCTCCGTCGGTGCGGCGCACGCCTCGCCCGAGTGGGGCGACGCGCGCTGGCGCCGCATCGTGGGCGAGCACCGCTGGCTCCCGCGCGCCGCGCGGGGCCTCGACGCCATGCATCACGGCGGCGGCACGCTCCCGCGCCGCGGGCGGGCCGCCACGCTGCTCACGGTCCACGACGTGCAGTACCTCACGTATCCGCGTTGGTTCGGCGCGACCAAGCTCGCGTACCTGCGGGCCACCGTGCCGTCGTCGGTGCGCCGCGCCTCGCGCGTCGCGGTGCCGAGCGCGTACGTGCGCGACGTGATCGTCGAGCGCTTCGGCCGCGACCCTCGCGAGGTGCACGTCGTGCGCCACGGCCTCGAGCCCTCGCTCGGCGCCGCGCCGACGCCGGACCCCGAGCTGCGCCGTCGCTACGGGCTCGGCGACGGCCCGTACCTCGTGTACCCGGCGATCACGCACCCGCACAAGAACCACGTGCTCCTCCTCGACCTCCTCGCCGGCCCGTGGCGCACGTCCGGCGTGCGCGTCGTGTTCGCGGGTGGCGCCGGCCGCGCCGACGCCGACGTGGTCGCGGGCATCGCCGCGCGCGGCCTCGCCGACCGCGTGGTGCGCACGGGCCGCGTCACGCCCGCCGACCGTGACGGGCTCGTGCGTGGTGCGCGCGCGCTCGTCTTCCCGAGCCTCTACGAGGGCTTCGGCGCGCCCGTGCTCGAGGCGATGGCGCTCGGCACGCCCGTCGTCACGACCGGCGCGGCGGCGCTCGGCGAGCTGGCCGCGGGCGCGGCCGTGGTCGCCGAGCCGACGCGCGAGGCCTGGGCGGGCGCGCTCGACGAGGTCGAGCGCCGGCGCGACGACCTGGTCGCCGCCGGCCGCGCCCGCGCCGCGGCGCACACCGCCCGCGCGTCGGGCGAGGACCTGCTCGCGGCCTACCGCGCGCTGGGGGCCCGCTGACCGTGCGCCTCGTCGTCGTGTGCCCGCACTTCGAGCCCGACATCGCGCCCACGGGCGCGGTGATGACGCGCATCGTGCACGAGCTCGCGCGCCGAGGCCACGAGCTCCACGTCGTGACCTCGCTGCCGTGGTACCGCGGGCACCGCGTCGAGCCGGGCTGGGGCGGCCGACCGTGGCGCGTCGAGCGCACGCCGTGGGGGAGCGTCACGCGCATCCACCCGATGTCCAGCCGCTCCAAGGCCAACGTCGCGGGTCGCGCGCTCGGATTCGTCGCGTTCAGCGTCCTGGCGGCGGCGTGGTGCGCGCTGCGTCGCGTCGGCGGCCGCGTCGACGCCGTGGTGGCGATGTCGCCGCCGCTCACCCTGGGCCTCGCCGGCCGCATCGGCGCGCTCGTGCGCCGATGCCCGCTGGTGTTCAACGTCCAGGACGTCTTCCCCGACGCGGCCATCGCGACGGGCGCGGTGCGCTCGCGCGCCCTCATCGCCGCCGCTCGAGGCCTCGAGCGCGCGACGTATCTCGCCTCCGACGCCGTCGTCGTCCTCTCCGACGACCTGGCGCGCAACGTGGGTGCCAAGCTCGCGCCGTCGCGGCGCTCGCGCGTGCACGTGATCCCCAACTTCGTCGACACCGCCGCGATCGGCCCGGGGCCCCGGCGCACCCCCTATCGCGCGGCGCTCGGCATCGGCGACGAGCCCGTCGTGATGTACGCGGGCAACGTCGGCTTCTCCCAGGGCCTCGAGATGCTGGTCGACGCCGCGCGCGCCCTGCCGGGCGTCGCCTTCGTCATCCACGGCGCCGGCGCCGCACGCGACGCGTTGCGCGAGTCCGCGCGCGGCGTGCCCAACGTGCGTTTCGGCGACTACCAGCCCGCCGACCGCCTCGCCGAGGTGCTCGCGACCGCGGACCTCCACGTCGTCACGCTGCGACGAGGCCTCGGTCACGTGAGCGTGCCGTCCAAGACGTACTCCGTGCTCGCGGCGGGCCGGCCCGTGCTCGCCGCCATCGACGCCGACACCGAGGTGCCGCGCATCCTCGCCGCGAGCGGCGCGGGACGCACCGTGCCTCCCGACGACGGCGCCGCCTTCGTCGCCGCGCTGCGCGAGATGCTCGCCGACCCCGACGCGCTCGCGCGCATGGGTCGCGACGCGCGCGCCTGGGTCGAGGGCCACGCGTCCCCCGCGTCGATCGCCGCGCGCTACGAGGCCCTCATCGCCTCGCTCGCGTCCCGATAGCCTTCGTCGCCCGTGTCCGACTCCGCTCGCAAGATCGCGCGCCTCGCGGCGCAGGGCCGCGGCCGACGCGTCCGCGTGGGACAGGGTCGGCTGTTCCCGACCGTCCTGCTCTCCGTGGTCGTGCTCGGCGTCGCGCTCATCGCGTACGCCCGTCAGTCGCAGCCCAACCCGACGGCGCTCGACACCGCCACCACCGACTACGCCCTCGCCGTCGGCGTCTACGCCTGCGACGAGTTCGTCGAGGGTCTCCCCGCCGCGCCCGCCGACCCCGCGACGGTCAAGCCCGGCGCGACGATCGTGGCGCCGGGGCTCGTGCGCTGGACGCCCCAGGTCCTCGCCGGCGAGCGCCGCGCCAAGCTCGGGACGGTCCTCGACCTGCTCGGCATCACCGTCTCCGACGATGCGATCACGCTCCCCGCCTCGATGGGCGGCGCCTCGTACACCGAGGGGGAGGACGACTGCGGCGGCGAGGAGGCCACCGTGCAGGTCACCGCGTGGGCCGACGCCACCGTCGCCGCCACGTCCAAGGTCTCGATCGCCGACCTCGGCGACGTGCGCCTCACGGGCGACGGCATGGCCTTCACGATCGCCTTCGTGCCCCGCGACACCGAGACCCCGCTGCCGCCCGCCGCGGCCGACCTCGCGACCGCGCTCACCGACACCCAGGAGTAGCCCCGTGCACGCCGTCGTGCTCGTCGGCGGTTTCGGGACGCGGCTGCGACCGCTCACCCGCGCGACGCCCAAGCCGCTGCTCCCGATGGGCAACGTGCCCATGCTCGAGCGCCTCATGGCGTGGCTCGCGCGCGGCGGGGTCACCGACGCCGTGCTCTCGCTCGGATTCAAGCCCGAGCCCTTCCTCGCGGCGTTCCCCGACCACCGCTGCGCGGGCGTGCGCCTGTCGTACGCGGTGGAGGATCGTCCCCTCGACACGGCGGGCGCGATCGGCTTCGCCGCGCGCGAGGCCGGCATCGCGCGGCGCGGCGAGACGTTCCTCGTCGCCAACGGCGACATCCTCACGGAGCTCGACGTGGCCGCGCTCGTCGCGCGGCACCGCGCGCTCGGCGGCGAGGGCACCATCCACCTCACGCACGTCGACGACCCGTCGCAGTACGGCGTCGTGGAGTGCGACGACGCCTGGCGCGTGCTGCGCTTCCACGAGAAGCCCGCGCCCGGCTCGGTGCCCGCGTCGCACTGGGTCAACGGCGGGACCTACGTGTTCGAGGCCGCGGCCCTCGCGCGCATGCCCGGCACCGAGCCGCTCTCGGTCGAGCGCGCGACGTTCCCCGCGATGGTCGCCGACGGGGTGCTGCGCGCGCATGCCACGCGCGACCGCTGGGCCGACGTCGGCCGACCCGAGACGTACCTGCGGGCCAACCTCGACCTCATCGGCCGCGACGTGACGCCGCCCTGCGTCGCGGTCGCGGCGGGTGCGCGGGTCGCCGCGGACGCAGTCGTCGAGCGCTCGCTCGTGGGCGCCGGCTGCGAGGTCGCGCAGGGTGCCCGCGTGGTGGACAGCGTGCTGCTGCCGGGGGCGCGCGTTGGCGCGCACGCGGTGGTGGAGCGCAGCGCGGTCATGGGCGAGGTGGGCGCGCACGCGCACGTCGAGGGCTGCGTCGTCGGCGCGGGCCACGCCGTCGCGTCGGGCGCGGCGCTGCGCGGGGCGAAGGTCCCGTCGGAGGACGCCACCTAGCCTGAGCCGCGCACGATGAGCGGCCCGGGCGACGTCTGTGTGTGCGGGGGCGCCGGCTTCATCGGCTCCCACCTCGTCGATCGCCTCATCGCCGACGGTCGCGTCGTCGACGTGGTCGACGACCTCTCGACGGGCTCGATCGCCAACCTCGCGTCGGCCCGCCGCACGCCGGAGCGCCTGCGCATCCAGCACCTCGACGCGGGTGCACCCGAGTTCGCGGAGTTCCTCGCGCTGCGCACGCCGCGCGTCGTGTACCACCTCGCGCTCCTCACACCCGCGGCGACCCGCACGGCCGAGATGCTGCGCGCCGCGACGCTGCTCCTCGGCACGCTCGAGGCTGCGCGCCAGGTCGGCGTCGCCAAGGTCGTGGTGGCGCTCCCGGCCACGCTCTGGTACGGCGAGGTGCCGGCCCGGCACCTGCCGGTCAAGGAGGGTCACCGCAGCGAGCCGATGGGCGTCGGCCACGTCGTCGCGCGCACGCTCGTCGACCTGCTCGCCGTCTACCGCGAGCGCCACGCCGTCGAGTA
Organism: Ilumatobacteraceae bacterium; assembly: GCA_964228515.1. Taxonomy (GTDB): domain Bacteria; phylum Actinomycetota; class Acidimicrobiia; order Acidimicrobiales; family Ilumatobacteraceae; genus CAXRBC01. Next base: position 9,718 of record CAXRBC010000061.1, on the reverse strand, counting down.
CACGGCGATCCTGATGGGCAACGTCTACGGTGCGCGCCAGCGCCCCGAGGACGGGGTCGTCGCGGCGTTCGCGTCCGCGGTCGCCGACCGGCGCGATCCCGAGATCCACGGCACGGGCCGCCAGACTCGCGACTTCGTCTGGATCGACGACGCGGTCGACGCCCTCGCCGCGTGCACCGAGCGTGGCGGCGGGCTCGCGATCAACGTGGGCACGGGCGTCCAGACGTCCATCCTCGACCTCTGGGCGTTGTTCGCACCGGGGTCGACGCGCCGTCCCCGTCCCGCCCCCGCGCGAGCGGGCGACGTGCAGCGCAGCGCGCTGAGCCCGACGCGCGCGCGGATCCAGCTCGGTTGGTCGCCGTGGACGCCGCTCGCCGACGGCGTGCGTCGCCTCAGCGAAACAGGTCCCCGCTCGCCGGGCGGATGAGCTCGGCGACCGCCGACTCGCGCAGCCACGCGGGGTCCGCGCCGCGCACCACGGCGACGGGTCGTCCGCCGGCCTTGCCCATCACGAGCTCCGCCGCGGACGCGAGCTCGTCGGCCACCGCGACCTCGGTCACCTGCATGATGCGCCCGCGCGCGTCGGGCGTGCCGCGCAGGTCCACGACGCCGGCGACGCCGGCGACGCCGATCGCGACGTCGGTGAGGCCGTTGCGCCACGGCCTCCCGAAGGTGTCGCTGACGATCACCCCCACGCGCGCGCCCAGCCGTGCCCGCACGGCGTCGCGCACGCGGCGCGCGGATCGGTCGGCGTCCACGGGGAGCAGCGCGGCCCAGCCCTCCTCGACGTTGGACAGATCGACGCCGCTGTTGGCGCAGACGAAGCCGTGCGCCGTCTCGGTGATCACGAGATCGCCGCGTCGCCGCAGCACTCGCACGGCCTCGCGTTCGACGATCGCCTTGTGGCTCGTCGGGTCCGAGGGGTCCACCCGTTCGAGGCGACCCTCCGCCTTGGACACGACCTTCTGCGTCACGACGAGGACGTCGCCGTCGCGCAGCGGTCCGTTGGGCGCCTCGCGGCACGCGTCGGCGACGACCTCACCGAGCTGATCCCCGGGGCGGATCTCGCCGATCCCCTCGACCGCCCAGATCTCGAGCCGGCTCACGCCGGACCTCCGACGGGCCGTCTCACGCCGGCACCCCCGCGGCCCCCAGCGTCGTGCGCGCCAGCACCGCGGCCCGCTGCGCGTCCGCCATGATCGTGTCCGTCACCACGCACGCGAGCCCCTCCGCGCGCACCGCGTCGGCGAGCGCGGCGTCGGCTGCGTCGATCACGAGCGTGCCGCACACGGGGGCGTACAGGCGTGCCACGCCCACCGCGCTGGCCTCGTGCCCGAGCTCGACGAGCATCCGGTCGGCCGGCCCCTTCAGGGCGCGTCCGCCCACGATCGGAGAGACGGCCACGACCCGCTCGCGCACCGCGGCGAGCGCCGCGTCGACGCCGCGCAGCGCGCGGATCGGCCCGATCGAGACGATCGGGTTCGACGGTGCGATCACCACCGCGGCCGCACCCGCGAGTGCGTCGAGCCAGGCGGGCCTCGCCGCGTCGGCTCCGGCGAACTCCACGCGGCGCACCGCGACGCCGTGCCGCAGGCGCACGAAGTAGTCCTGGAAGTCGATCACGTCGCCGGCGCTCCCCGCCGCGCAGTCCTCCGCGAGCTCCACGCGCGTCGCGACGGGCTCGTCGCACATGGGGAGGATCGTCTCGGCGAGGCCCCAGGCGCGCGCGATCTCGCCCGCCACGCGGGTCGGCGTGGCACCCTCCGCGAGCCGGGCCGTGCGGTACATGTGCGTCGCGAGGTCGCCATCGCCGAGGCGGAACCAGTCGTGGCCCGCCGCCGATCCCTCCGGCCGGACCGCGCCGTAGCGGGCAAGCGACTCCATGGCGCGCCACGTCTCGCCGGCGAGCCCCCACCCGCGCCCCGCGTCGATCGCACCCGCGACGGTGTAGGTCACGGTGTCGAGGTCGGGCGAGATCCGCAGGCCGTGCATCGTCGCGTCGTCGCCCGTGTTCACGACGGCGACGATGCGCTCGGGCGCCACGGCGAGTCGCAGCCCGCGCAGGTACCGCGCGGCTCCGACGCCCCCGGCGAGCACGACCACGGGTGCCTCGGCCACGTCGGAGAGCGTACGGCTGGGCGTTCGCGTAGCCTGACCGACCGTCATGCCGCGCGCGCTCGTCACGGGGATCACCGGCCAGGACGGTCGCCACCTCGCCGAGCTGCTGCACGCCAAGGGCTACGAGGTGTTCGGCCTCGTCAAGGGGCAGAACAACCCGAAGGCCGAGTCGATCCGCGAGGAGTTCCCCTTCGTCGAGATCGTGCCGGGTGACCTCGCAGACTTCTCGAGCCTCGTCTCCGCGCTCGAGCGCAGCCAGCCCGACGAGGTGTACAACCTGGGCGGCGTCTCCTTCGTCGCGATGTCGTTCAACCAAGCGGAGCTCACGGCCAACATCACGGGGCTCGGCGTGCTGCGCATGCTCGAGGCGATCCGACTCGTCTCCGGCGAGGATCGCCGGATCCGCTTCTACCAGGCGTCGTCGTCGGAGATGTTCGGCAAGGTCCGAGAGACGCCGCAGAGCGAGCTCACGCCGTTCCACCCGCGCTCGCCCTACGGCGTCGCCAAGGTCTTCGGCCACGACATCACGGTCAACTACCGCGAGAGCTACGGCCTCTTCGCCTGCTCGGGCATCCTGTTCAACCACGAGGGTCCGCGACGCGGGCTCGAGTTCGTCACCCGCAAGATCACCAACGCGGTCGCGCGCATCAAGCTCGGGCTGCAGAAGGAGATCGTGCTGGGCAACCTCGACGCCAAGCGCGACTGGGGCTACGCCGGCGACTACGTCGAGGCGATGTGGCGCATGCTGCAGCAGCCCGAGCCCGACGACTTCGTCATCGCCACGGGCGAGACGCACTCCATCGGCGAGTTCCTCGACCTCGCGTTCCGCGCGGCGGGACTCGGGGACTGGCGTCCCTACGTCCGCCAGGACAAGCGCTTCTTCCGACCGGCCGAGGTCGACCTCCTCGTCGGCGACGCGACCAAGGCGCGCACCGTGCTCGGCTGGACCCCGCGCGTCGACTTCCCGGGGCTCGTCGAGATGATGGTGCGCCACGACGTCGACCTCGAGTCGCGCCGCGCCGCGGGCCGCTAGCGGCCGGCGGCGCGATCGGCCGGCCGACCCGTTAGCCGATCGCCTCGATCACCGATCCCTCGTCCCAGGTCGCGCCGCTCGCGAGCTGCGCCCGCAGCGCGGCGGCGAACGCCACGAGCGCCACGGTGCTGCTCGCCACCAGCGCGACCTCGACGCGCAGGTAGAGGTCGTCGCTCGACCAGGCCGCCGCACCGACGAACGACGCGAACGCGAGCGTCCAGCCCGCGGCCACGAGGCGGTGTCCGTGCAGCGCGATCAGCGCTTGCGCGATCGCGAGGGCCAGCATGTAGATCGCGCTCGCGAACGCGAGGAGCGTGAGCGTGCGGCGCGACACGCCGCCGCCGTAGACGAGGTCCAGCACCCACGGCCCGATCGCGAACGCGCCGGCGGTGCCGAGCACGCCCACGCCCACCACGAGCACCATGAGCCGGCGAAAGCCGGCGCGGAACTCCCCGATGTCGCCGCGCGCGGCGAGCCGCGCGAGGCGGGGGAGCAGCGCGGCCTGCACGGCCTGGAAGAGGAAGAGCGGCACCCGTGAGAGCAGCACCGCGTTGCCGAAGCGCGTCACGTCCTGCGCCGGCGCGGTGTCGCCGAGCACGTCGACCGTGATCGGCCCCGCGTTCACCAGCGCCGCGGCGAAGATCGAACCGCCGAGCAGCCACCCGAGGTTCGGCGCGATCTCGCCCCACGTCGCGGGTGGGCCGTCGTCCGACCGCAGGCCGCCGCGCGACCACACGATCGCCACGCCGACGACCGGCACGAGTGCGACCATCATCGAGTAGGCGCCCACGCGGTCCACGCCGGCCGCGAGCATCGCGCCGCAGATCGCGACGCGGATGGCGCCGTCCGCGCCGACGATGAAGCCGTACGAGGCGAAGCGCCCGTTGCCGCTGCACAGCCCCTTGGCGAGGTACAGCAGCCCGTAGCTCGCGAGCGCGATCGCGAGGCTCGCCGTCACGATGCCGTGGCCCTCGAACAGCTCGTCGTTGATCACGGGGGCGAGCGCGAGCACCGCGGCGACGAGCCCGACCACGATCGCCGCGCACAGCGCCACCACCTTGCGCACCACGGGTCGCGCGCCCTGCCCGACCGCGCGCCGGTGCGAGATCGCGCGGCTGACCTCCTGCTCGATCGGCAGGTAGAAGCCGGGCGCGAGCGCGAACATCACGAACCACAGGGCGACGATCGGCTTGAAGCCGTCCTGCCCGAGCGCCTCCTGTCCGAGCTTGAAGAAGACGTAGATCGTGACGCCGGCGACGAGCAGGCCGATCCCGACGCTGATCGTCCCCTCGGGCAACGGGGCGCGCGTCGCGCGCCCCGGCGTCTCGGCGCCGGCCTCGGCGCGCGCGTCCGGCCGACTCACCGCGGCGACGTTACTTGGTATCGCCGCGCTCGAGATGCTGCTTGACGGACTCGCGCACCTTCTCGATGAACGCGTGCGCGTGGTCGGCGATCTCGTCGACGAGGTCGGGCGCGTGCTGTGCGACGTCCTCGCCGAGCTCGCGGCGACGCACCTGCACCTTCTGCCACGACAACACGCCGAATCCGATCGCGGCGTACGCCGCGTCGCGCGCGAGCGCGACGATCTTGTCCGCGTCGAGATCCTCGAGACGCTCCATCCCCGGCTCAGGGTACCCGCAAGTAGGGTTGGCCCATCGAGACGCAGGCGCCGACGCTCGTCACCGTGATGGTGGTGCACGAACCGGGCGACTGGTTCGACGAGACGTTGGCGTCGCTCGCGGTCCAGGACTACCCCAACCTGCAGTCGATCTTCTTCGTCACGTCGCGCGTCGGCGAAGGAGGCGTCGACACCAGCCGGAGCGAGGCAGTGCGTGCCCGCATCGTCGCCGCCATCCCCGCCGCGATCGTGCGGATCGTGGAGGGCAATCCCGGCTTCGCCCCGCTCGTCAACGAGTCGCTGCGCATCGTCGAGGGGGAGGGCGGCCTGCTCTGCGTCATGCACGACGACGTGGCCCCCCGCCCCGACGCCCTCTCCGCGATGGCCAAGGAGCTCTACCGTTCCAACGCCGGGGTGGTCGGTCCCAAGGTCGTGGCGTGGGATGACCCGACCCGCCTGGTCTCGGTGGGCGGGGAGATCGACCGCTGCGGCGAGGTGGACCCCCTCGTCGAGCCCGGGGAGCGCGATCAGGAGCAGCACGATGCGGTCCGCGACGCCTTCTTCGTCGGGACCTCCTGCATGCTCGTGCGCCTCGACCTGTTCCGCGAGCTCGGCGGTCTCGCGCCGGAGATCCCCCTGCTCGGCGAGGACGTCGAGTTCTGCTGGCGCGCGCACCTCGCCGGTGCCCGGGTGCTGGTCGCCCCGGCCGCGGTCGTGCGCGAGCGGGCGCCGGCCTCGCCCGCCGACGGCGGCCGGCTCGCCGTCGCGGCGCGCAATCGCGTCCGCACCGTCGCGAGCCTGAGCGGACGCCTCGAGCTCCCGCGCGTCGGGGCCCAGATGCTCCTCACGGCGATCGTCGAGACCGTCGTCGGCCCCTTCACGGGGCACGCGCGCGAAGGCCTCGCCGCGCTCCGGGCCACCCTCGCGCTGCCGCTCGACCTGCCCTTCGTCCTGCGCCGCCGCGCCGCGGTACGCCCGCTGCGTCGCGTGCCCGCGGCCGAGATCCACAAGCTGCAGTTGCGCGGCTCGGCCAGGGTCGCGCGCTTCCTGCGCAGGCGCCGCGCGGTCGGCGCGCCGCGCGATCTTGGCGCGTCCCTCGACGTGCGCGATCGCTCGGCCGTGCGCGTCACGGCGGCGGTGACGCTGGCCGTCGCGGTGGTCGCGGTCGTCGGCGGGCGCGGCCTGATCACGGGCCGTCCCGGGCTGGTCGGTGAGCTCCTGCCGGTCGCACCCGCGGGCCGCGGGCCGCGCGACGTGCTCTCGGGGTACCTCTCCGGGTTCTGGGCCGCGGGTCTCGGCGACGCGGCGGCGCAGCCGACGTTCGTCGGGCTGCTCGGGCTCGCCGGCGTCGCGGCGCTCGGTCGCCTCGCCGGGCTCGGCACGTGGACGCTGGTGGCCGCGCCGCTCGTGGCGTTCGTCGGCATGTGGCGACTCGGCGCCGTGCACCGCCACCTGCGTGCGCGTCTGTCGGGCGCGGCCGTCTACTCGGCGCTGCCGCTCGGCGCCGGCGCGATCGCCGCGGGTCGCCTCGGCGCGCTCGTCACCTGGGCGTGCCTCCCGTGGGCGCTCGACGCGATGCGCCGCCTCGGCGAGACGGCGCGCACGCCCGACGGCGCCGAGATCGGCGTGTCGTCGCGGCGCCGCACGCAGATCCTGGCGGGCCTCGTCGTCGCGCTCGCGTGCGTCGCGGCGCTGGTGCCCGCCTTCCTCCTCGTGCTGCTCGCCGCCGCGACGGCGTGGGCGGCGGTCGATGCCCTCGCCCCCGGCCGCGCGCGACGCGCGGTCGGCGCGTGGGCCAGCATCGTGCTCGCGATCGTCGGCGCCGCGGCGGTGCACCTCCCGTGGGCCATCCACTTCGTCTCGGGCGATGCGTGGACGCTCCTCGTCGGCGACGCGGGCGCCACCGCGCGGGGCCTCGGGCTCGAGACGCTCGCACGACTCGACGGCGGCACCCAGCTGCTCGCGCCGCTCGGGTGGGCCGCGCTCGGGCTCGTGCCCATCGCCGTGCTGGCCTCGCGCGGCCCGCGCCTCGCCGTCGCCGGCCAGGGGGCGGTGCTCGTGCTCGCGGGCGGCGCGGTCGCCGTGCTCGACGACCTCGGCCGCATGCCCCTCGACGTGCCCGAGCCGGCCGTGCTGCTCGCGCCGGTCGCGTGCGGCGCCGCACTCGCGGCGGCGGCGTGCGTCGCCGCCATCGACGACGGCGGCGGGTGGCGCCGGGCCGCCGCGCTCCTCGCGCCGCTCGCGGTCGCCTCGGCGCTCGTGCCCGCGGTCGTCGGCGCGGCCGACGGTCGGTGGCGCCAGCCGGCCGCGACCCCGCTCGACCTGCTCGCGCAACTGCCCGACGACGACCGCAGCGGCAACTCCCGCGTGCTCTTCCTCGGCGACGCCGACGACCTGCCGGTCGCGGCGCGCAGGGCCTCCGACGTCGTCGCCTACGGCGTGGCGATCGACGGCCCGCTCGACGTGACGTCGCGCTTCGCCCCCGAGGGCACCGCGATGGACGAGCTCGCGCGATCGTCGGTGCGCATGCTCGCGGACAACGGCACGGCGCGCTTCGGGCGCCTCGTCGCCCCGCTCGCCGTCCGCCACGTCGTCGTGGTGGGCGCGGGTCCGGCGCGCGACCGGCTCGTGGCGCTGCTGGCCAACCAGCTCGACCTTCGCCGTGCCTACCTCGCGGGCGACCTCGCGATCTTCGAGAACGTCGCGTGGATCCCGCTCGCGGCCCGCCTCGACGAGGACTCCGCGGTGCTCTCCCGCCGCGCCGCGCTGGGCGCAGCACCCGACCGCGACGTGCGGGCGAGCGACCCGTTGTTCGTCGCCGGTGGCGACCCGACGCGGGGCTCGTCGAGCCCGCTCCGCGGCGGCGTCGTGCACGTGGCGGTCCCGTACTCCGACGCCTGGACGCTCGTCGTCGACGGCGTGCGGATCGCGCCCCGTGCGGCGTTCGGCGCCACGACGGCGTTCGACGCGCCGGTCACGGGCCTCGCACGGCTGGAGTTCGCCGCCTCGCCGTGGCGCGCGCTCGCCGTGGCGTTGCAGGGTCTCGTGTGGCTGGGGCTCGCGGCCGTCGCGTTCGACGCCCGTCGCATCCGCGCGCGCTGGCGCGGCGAGCCGGCGCCCACCGTGCGCGTGCTCTCGGCGGTCGGCGCCGCCGCGGGGGAGCGCCCGCGATGACCCGCGACCCGCGCCCCGCGATCGTGCGGCTGGCGGTCGTCGTGCTCGCGGCCGCGCTGGTCGCGGCGACGCGACTCGCACCCGTCCCGCGCGCCGAGGTGGCGCCGTCGTTCGACGCCGGTGTCCCCGTCCTCACGGGGGGCGCGGGCGGATCCGCGTGGTTCTGCCCGGGCGTGCCCGTGCAGGGCGCGGGGGTCGCGAGCGAGATCGTGATCGCCAATCCCACCGACCAGCCGGCCACGGGCACGCTCACGCTGCTCTCGCTCAACCGCGAGCCGACGACCGCGACGCTCGTCGCGCCGGCGCGCTCGCAGGTCCGCTTCGACGCCACGGGCGGGCGCGCCGGGGGCTTCACCAGTGCGGTCGTCGAGCTCTCGGGCGCACTCGTCGCCGTGGAGCAACACGTGCAGCACCCGGCCGGCAGGTCCGTCGCCGCCTGCGCGACCGGTACGTCGGACCGCTGGATCTTCGCCGACGGCTTCACGGGCGACGACAGCCCGTTCCAGGTGGTGCTGACCAACCCGTTCCCGACCCCCACGATCGTCGACGTCTCGTTCGTCACGGCCGAGGCGCGCCGTGCTCCCCGCCAGCTGCAGGGCCTCGTGCTCGAGGCGCGCAGCGTGCGCGTGCTCGACCTGGCCAACCAGGGCGCGCGCAACGAGACGATCGTCGCGGTCGAGGTGCGCGCGAGCGCGGGCCGGCTCGTCGCGGGCAAGCTGCAGCACTACCTGGGGCGCGGGCGCCTCGGCTTCGTCGCCGCGCTCGGTGCCTCGGCGCCGAGTCGCAGCTGGTGGTTCCCCGCGGGCGAGAAGGCCGACGGGGTCGCCGAGCAGCTCGTGGTGTTCAATCCCTCCGATGCCGACCGCGCGCTGACCGTCGCGTTCTACCCGCCGGGCGGCGCGGCGTCGGTGCCCGAACCGCTGCTCGTGTCGGCGCCCGCCGGCCGCGTCACGGTGCTCGACACGGCCGCGCTCCCCGCGCTCGGGGAGGGCACGTACGCGATCGCCGTCACGACCGACGGCGCCTCCGACGCCGACGGCGTCGTGATCGAGCAGGTCGTCACGCGCCAGGTGCGCACGCAGACGGGCGCGACGACCTCGCGCACCCGCACGTCCACCACGGCCGTGCTCGGGGTGCCCGGCGCGGCGATCGCCCGGGTCTGGACCGCGCCCGGCGGCGTCGGCGTCACGCCATCGGACGCCCTCGTGGTGACCAACACGACCGCGCTCCCCGCGACCGTCACGATCGCCACGGTCGGACCGGCGGGCGTCGTGCCGATCGCGGCGTTCGACCGCACCTCGGTCGCGGCGGGCTCGTCCCGGCGCTTCGCCATCCCGCAGGCGGCCGCCGACCTGCAGTTGTTCGTGTCGTCCGACGTCGACGTCGCGGTGGAGCGCGAGCTCTCGCGCGGCGTCGACTTCACCGGCCGTACGGCGGTCATGGCCCTGCCGGCGCCCGGCGCCACCGCGCTCGTCGCGCCCGAGACCGACACCGGCCAGCCCCCCTCGGCGCAGCCGTGACGCGCGTCGCGATCGTCCTCACGGTGGTGGCCGCGGTCGCGGTCGCGAGCGCGGTGCTGCAGCGCCGCCGTCGTGCGGCGCCCACCCAGGGAGGCGCGCAGTTGCCGACGCAGCTCGACCGCGCCGACTTCGGTGGCGCCGACGCGCCGTGGCTGCTCGCGGTGTTCACTTCCGAGTCGTGCGGCACGTGTGCCGACGGGGTGCGCAAGGCCGAGGTGCTCGCGTGCGCCGACGTGGCGGTGCGCGAGGTCGAGT
>CAXRBC010000060.1:0-5912 GCA_964228515.1 Ilumatobacteraceae bacterium | reverse complement strand
CGCTCTTCACCGCCTGGCGCGACCAGCTCCCCGGCGCGGTCGGTATCGTGCAGGAGGCGGGGATCCCTCTGATCGCCGGGGCGATGACCGCGGCCGCGGCCTCCCTGACCGCCGCGCCGGAGGCGCGCGTCGCGACCGTCCTCGCGATCCTCGGCACCTCCACGGTGCTGACGGGCGCCCTGCTCATCGTCGTGGGGCAGCTCCGCCTCGGCGGCCTGGTCCGCTTCGTCCCGTCTCCCGTGATCGCCGCCTTCCTCGCGGGCGCGGGGTTCCTGCTCCTCCGCGCCGGGCTCTCGCGCATGCTCGGGACCGACGCGCCGCTCGAGATGCTCCGCGCCCTCGGCGAGCCCCGGATCCTCGCCCGGGCGATCCCCGGGGTCGGCTTCGCCCTCGCCCTCTCGCTCGGCACCCGCCGTCTCGCGCATCCCCTCGTCGTCCCGGGGACGATCCTCCTCGCGGCCGCGGCCTTCTACGCGGCCACCGCCGCCGCTGGCCTCGGCGACGTGGAGATCCGCGCGCTCGGATGGCTGCCGGCGGCGGCGCCGGCCGGGCGGGCGGTCGCCTTCCCGACCCCCGCGATGCTCCCACTCATCGATTGGGGGATCGTCGGCGCCGCACTGCCGCTGATGGCCTCCGCCGCGGTGCTCACGCTCATCGGCCTCCTCCTCAACACGAGCGGTCTCGAGCTCGCGCTCGGCGTGGAGCTCGATCCGAACCGCGCGCTCCGCTCGACCGGGATGGCGAACCTCCTGACGGGCGCGATCGGCGGGATGAGCGGGCATGTCGCCGTCTCCGGCACGTTGCTCGCCGACCGGATGGGGGTGTCGGGGCGCACCGCGGGGGTCGCGCGCGCCGCCGCCCTCCTCGCTTTCCTCGCCGTCGCCGGCACGCTCGTCTCGGCGATGCCGGTCTTCGTCACGGGCGGCCTCGTCGCCTACCTCGGCGGCGAGCTGTTCACCGCGTGGGCCATCGTCTCCCGGCGCAAACTCCCCGTCGGGGAGTGGGCGATCATCCCGCTCATCCTCCTGGTGATCGTGCTCGTCGGCTTCCTCGCCGGGATCGGCGTGGGGCTGCTGGTGGCGGTCCTGATGTTCGCCTACACGTATTCGCGGCTCCCCGTCGTGCGCTTCAGCGCGAGCGGACGCGACCTGCGCAGCACCGTCGACCGTTCCGCCGCGGCGACGGCGCACCTCGGCGAACGCGGGGCCGCGATCGAGGTGATGCACCTCCAAGGGTTCCTCTTCTTCGGCACCGCGGAGCGTGTCGTCGACCAGGTCCGCGCGCGGCTGGGGGCCACGGACCAGCCGACGCTGCGCTATCTCGTGCTCGACTTCCGCCATGTGAGCGGCGTCGACTCCGCCGCGACGGCGTGCTTCATGAAGCTGCGCAAGCTCAGCGACGCACGCGGCGTCGACGTCGCCTACACCGAGGTCCCACCCGCGCTCGCGGAGCAGTTCCGGCGCGCGGGGCTCGTCTTCGATGACGCGGGCCCCCTCTCGCTCCAGCCCGACGTGAACGCCGCCCTCGAGCGGTGCGAGGCGGCGCTGCTCGCCGACCTCCCGACGGACGACGCCGCCCGGCCCCTCCGCGACCAGCTCGTCGCGCAGCTCGGCGAGAGCCCGTGGATCGACCCGCTCATCTCCGCGATGACGCGCGTCGTGGTGCCGGCCGGCGCCTTCGTCATCCGCACGGGGGACACGGCCCGCGACGTCTTCCTGGTGGAGCGCGGGACGCTCGCCGTGCAGGTCATCGGCCCCGATGGCGCGCCGCTGCGCCTGCGCACGATGACCGCCGGCGCGATCGTCGGCGAGGTCGCGCTCTACACGCGGCAACCGCGCGGCGCCGACGTGCTCGCGGTGGAGGAGACGGTGGTGCATCGCCTCTCCGCCGAGGCGCTCGCGGGGCTCGAGCGGGAGACGCAGGAGGCGGCGGTACTGCTCCACCGACTCGTCGCGACCCACCTCTCCGGCAAGCTCACCGTCGCGAACCGGCTGATCCAGCGCGCGCGGCTCTGACCGCACCGTGACCGGTGCGTGGGCGGCGCGCCGACGCGCGCGCCCGAGGGCTCAGGCGGGGTCGCTGAGTCCGGCGAGGCCCGGCGCGGCACTCCAGCGCGCGTCGATCGACGCCCAGAACGGCGCGCGGTCCCCCTCGACGATCGCTTCGAGGACGGCCAACGCCTCACCGGCGTCGGGATCCGACGGACCCTGCGTGGCCTGCGCGGCCCGCTCCTGCGCCGCGAGCCCCGCCCGCGCGAGCGCGAGGCTCTCCCGCGCGAGCGCGCGGAGCGGCCGGCCGTCGACGGTGGCATCGAGGGCGTCGCGGCACGCCGCCACACGCCACGCCGTCCGATCGATCCGCCCATCGCCGTCACCGAGCAGGGCGAGACAGCGTCGGCGCGCGTCGACGTCGTAGAAGAGCCCCTTCGCGAGCGCCGGGAGCGCCGGCAACGCCTCCGGCGGCACCGTGTCGCACTGGCGCAGCTCGAGTTGCCGCCGCATCCGCACGTCGGTGTAGATGGTCGAGACGTGCAGCTCCCAGTCGGCGAGTGTCGCGCGCCGCCCGCCGTGCCCCGCCTCGACGTAGCGACGGAAGGTGAGCGGGCGATCGAGCGGGACGTAGCGCGGCGCGCCGTCGGCGCGCGCCTCGGCAAGGAAGAACATCGGCACATCCCACGCCCAACCGACGAGATCCTCGAGCGTGGCCGCGCGATCGAAGACGATCGGCGGCGCACCGCACCGCGCGGGGTCGACGGCGGGCCAGATGCTCGCGCGGTGCGACCGCATCGCCGACGGCGCGGCGCGCGCGAGCGGGGAGTTCGCGAAGAGCGCGATCAGCACCGGCGTCAGGAGATGCCCGAGCCGCACCATCTCCACACAGTCCGCGGCGTCGGTGAAGTCGAGGTTCCCCTGCACGGCGCAGGTGAAGTCGAGCATCGCGACGCCGGTCGTACCGCGCGACGGGAAGATCCGCCGCATCACGGCGAAGCGCTCGCGGGGCATCTCCGGGGTGTCGGGGCGGTGGTCGGCCGGATTGTAGCCGACCCAGGCGAAGCGGACCCCGAGGTCGGCGGCCACGTCGGCGAGCTCGGCCCGGTGTCGGGCGAGTTCGTCGCGCATCGCGGCGACGGTGGCGTGCGGCGCCCCCGAGTACTCGAGCTGTCCCGCCGCCTCGAGCGAGATGGAGGCCGCTCCACGCGTAAGCGCGACGGGGCACCCCGCCTCCAAGACCGGGGTCCATCCATGCCGGGCAACGAGTCGCTCGAGGAGGGCACGGATGCTCGCCGGCCCGTCGTACGGGAGGACTCGCCCATCCGGCCCGACCGCGAGGCGTTCGTACTCCGTCCCGACGACGCGGCGGGCCGACGCGGTGGCGCCGGAGGCCACCCAGTCGACGCACTGCGCGACGCTCGTCACCTCCGGGGAGGGACCGGTCCGTGGGACGGTGGACACGCGGGGCACTCCTCGGGGCGCCGTCAGGGGGACGGCGCGAGGGGGGATGGACGATGAAACCGGCGTGCCCGGCGAATATACGAATCGCCGAGACCGCCTGCTGGACACCCGCCCCGCGGCGCCCGTACACTTGCCGCCATGCAGCTCTGCATCGTCGCCGACCCCCTCGCGTCCTTCATGTACTGGAAGGACACCACCCGGAACGTCATGCACGAGGCGGTGCGGCGCGGGCACGTGCTCTGGGTCTGCGAGCCGCGCGACCTCCGATGGCGGCGCGGGGAACCGGTGACCGCTCCGATGCAGCGTTTCCACCTGCTCACCGAGGCGCTCGACACCCCCGAGTGGTTCCGCCTCGAGCCGCCGGTCACGCAGGCGCTGCGCGACGTCGATGTCGTCCTGATGCGAAAGGACCCGCCGTTCGACGCCGAGTACCTGTACGCCACCCATCTGCTCGAGCAGGCGGAGCGCGACGGGGCGGTGGTCTCGAACCGGCCACGCGCGATCCGCGACCACTCCGAGAAGCTCGCACTGATGGAGTTCCCCGAGTGGATCGCCCCGACGCTCGTCGCGCGCGACCCCGCCGCGCTCCGAGCCTTCCATGCGGAGCACGGGGACATCGTCCTCAAGCCGCTCGACGGGATGGCGGGGATGGGGATCTTCCGCATCACCGCCGACGGGATGAACCTCGGCGCCGTCCTCGAGATGCTCGGCGCGTACGGCACGCGCACGGTGATGGCGCAGCGCTTCCTCCCCGAGATCGCGGACGGGGACAAGCGGCTCCTCCTCGTCGGTGGGGTCCCGGCGCCCTACGTGCTCGCGCGGAAGGCGACGGGGGGCGAGGTCCGTGCGAACCTCGCCGTCGGCGGGGTCCCGACCGCGCGCCCCCTCTCGGCGCGGGATGCCGCGATCGCCGCGGCCCTCGGCCCCGTCCTCGCCGCACGCGGGCTCGACCTCGTCGGACTCGACATCATCGGCGACCACCTGACGGAGATCAACGTCACGAGCGCCGGCATGTTCAAGGAGATGCAGGAGCAGACCGGCGTGCACCTCGGCGCGACGCTCCTCGACCTCCTCGAGGCGCGGGCACGGGCGCGCTGAGCCGCGTGCCCTACCGGCGCGCGACCTCGGCGACCCCCGCGATCAACCGCTCGATCTCCTCGTCCGACGTGTAGCAGGCGGCGCCGGCGCGCACGAGGCCGTCCTCGGCGCGCCCGAGCAGCTCCACCACCGTCGACGCGTAGAAGTCGCCGTGGCTCGTGAAGACGCCGCGCTCGACGAGCGCCCGCGTCACCGCCTCGCTCGAGTGGCCGGCGACGGTGAAGGCGATCGTCGGCGTCCGCGGCCGGCCCGGCGGCGGACCGTACCGGGTGACGCCGTCGATGGCGCCGAGACCCTCCCAGAGCCGCTGGAACTGCGCCATCCCGCGCGCGTGGAGGCCGGCGAAGGCGCGCGCAAGCCGCGCGCGGCGCGTCGGCCCCTCGGCGAGGGAGGCGAGGAAGTCGATCGCGGCCCCGGTCCCCACGATCCCCTCGTGGTTCTGCGTGCCGGTCTCGAGCCGCTCGCTCCCGACGTCCGGCGCGGGGCGGAGCTGCGGGACGTCGAGCGTGGCGAGCAGCGACTCGCGCACGTAGAGGAGCCCGGCGTGCGGGCCGTAGAACTTGTAGGCGCTGCACCCGAGGAGGTCGCAGTCCATCGCGCGCACGTCGACGAGGGCATGCGGTGCGTAGTGCACGGCGTCGACGAAGACGAGCGCGCCCACGCCGTGCGCGAGGGCCGCCGCGGTCGGGATGTCGTTGATGGTGCCGAGGGCGTTGGAGCCGGCGCCGATGGCGAGGAGGCGGGTGCGCGGGGTGAGCGCGGCGCGCATCGAGTCGAGGTCGAGTTCGCCGGTGGCGAGATCCACCGCGACGCGGCGGAGGGTGATCCCGCGCTCACGCTCGAGCGCGCGCCAGGGCGCGACGTTGGCGTGATGGTCGAGGTCGGTGATGACGACCTCGTCGCCGGGGCCCCAGCCGCGGCCGAGGGCGCGCGCCAAGTGAAAGGTCCCGGTGGTCATGTTGTTCGCGAACGCGACCTCCGCGGGCGCCGCGTTCAGGAAGTCCGCAGCCGCCTCGCGCGCGCCGAGGAGGAGCGCGTCGGTCTCCGCGCTCGTCGGGTAGGCCCAGTGCGTGTTCGCGTTGTGGTGGAGCAGGTAATCGGCCATCGCGTCGACGACCGTCTGCGGCACCTGCGTGCCGCCGGGCCCGTCGAAGTAGGCCACCGGATGGCCCTGATGCCGGCGCGCGAGCGCGGGGAAGCGCGCGCGGATCGCCTCGATGGTCATCACGTCCGTCGTCTCCGTCGTGCTCATTCGATCACCGTCCCGGTCAGCTGTTCCACCCACTTCACGACCTCCACGTGGTCCGCCTCCTCCCCGAGCGCGACGTGCGCGGCGCGGAAGAGCTCGGCGGTGAGCTGCAG
>CAXRBC010000059.1:0-23898 GCA_964228515.1 Ilumatobacteraceae bacterium | reverse complement strand
GGCGTGGTGCTCACGAGCGACGGCGAGATCCTCACCAACGCGCACGTCGTGGAGGGCTCGACCGACACCGTCGTGCGTTTCGCGGGGCGGACCGAGCCCGTCCCCGCGCGGATCCTCGCCGCGGACCCGGGCAACGACCTGGCGCTCATCAAGATCGACGCCCGCGACCTCGTCGCCGCGACCTTCGCCGCGCCCGGCAGCGTGCGGGTGGGCGACCAGGTGGTGGCGATCGGCTACGCCCTCGCGCTCGACGGCGGGCCCACCGTCACGACCGGCATCGTCTCGGCCCTGCAGCGCACGATCATCACGGAGTCGGGCGCGCTCAACTCGCTGATCCAGACCGACGCGGCGATCTCGTCGGGCAACTCGGGCGGCCCGCTGCTCAACATGCGTGGCGAGGTCGTGGGGATCAACACCGCCGTGGCCCGCGGCGACTCGGAGTCGGCGGCCAACAACATCGGCTTCTCGATCTCGGTGGACGAGGTGCTGCGCGTGATCGACGAACTGCGGGCCCAGGCGCGGGGCGAGACGCGGCGCGAGGGGTTCCTCGGCGTGGGCCTCACCCAGCGCGAGGACGGGGGCCAGGGCGCGATCATCACCAACGTGCAGCCCGGCAGCCCAGCCGCGAAGGCCGGCATCCGCGAGGGCGACATCGTCGTCTCGGTGGACGGCCAGACGATCGACGGCCAGGCGGGACTCGTCGCCGTCATCCGCGACGCGAGCCCGGGCCAGACCGTGGAGATCGTGCTCTCGCGCGACGGGGAGATCCTCACCGTCTCGACGACCCTCGTGGCGCGGGAGGACGACTAGCCGCACCGCTCGGCGGTCGACCGACCGCCGCGGGACCGCGCCGTTGTGCGGTTGGGAGCCGCGCGGGGCCACCGATAGAGTGACGCCTCCAATCGAAGTCCGTGTGCGCCCGCCCCGCGGGTACCTCACGGCGAGAACCAATGACAGTGCTCCGCCGGCCCGGCCGTGCGGAGCACTTGCGCGAAGGACCGAAACATCTTCATGGCACGAACGGCGATCGTCGGCGAAAAGGTCGGCATGACGCAGGTGTGGGGGGACGACCAGAAGGTCGTGCCCGTCACGGTGCTGCGCGTCGAGCCGGCGCGCATCGTGCAGATCAAGACCGGTGAGCGCGACGGCTACTCGGCGCTGCAGGTGACGTACGGCAGCGTCGACGCCAAGCGGCTCACCAAGGCCGAGGCGGGCCACTTCTCGCGGGCCAACGTGACGCCGGGCCGCCGCGTGGTGGAGCTGCGACTCGACTCGGTGGAAGGCTTCGAGGTCGGCCAGGAGATCGGCGTCGACCGCCTGACGCCCGGCCAGCTCGTCGACGTGATCGCGGTGAGCCGCGGCAAGGGCTTCGCCGGCGGCATGAAGCGCCACAACTTCAACGGTCAGGGTGCGAGCCACGGCAACCACAAGCACCACCGCGCGCCGGGCTCGGTCGGTTCCAAGACGTTCCCCGGTCGCGTCTTCAAGGGCCTGCGCATGTCGGGCCACCTCGGCCACCAGCAGGTGACGACGCTCAACCTCGAGGTCGTGCGCGCCGACGCCGAGAAGCAGATCCTCCTCGTCAAGGGCTCGGTGCCCGGCCCCAACGGCGGCGTCGTGATCGTGCGCAACGCGGTCAAGGACCACTCGGCCGGGGCCGCGGGGGCGAAGAAGTAGTCATGGCGAAGCTCGACGTACGCACCGCGGCAGGCAAGGCCAGCGGCTCGGTGGAGGTGGCGGACGAGGTGTTCGCGATCACCCCCAACGTGCCGGTGATGCACCAGGTCGTCGTCGCGCAGCTCGCGCAGCGCCGCGCCGGCACCCAGAGCACCAAGGGCCGCGCGCAGGTGAGCGGTGGTGGCAAGAAGCCGGTCCGCCAGAAGGGCACGGGCAACGCCCGACAGGGCTCGACCCGCGCACCGCAGTTCAGCGGCGGCGCCGTGACGCTCGGCCCGACGCCTCGCAAGTACGGCCAGCGCACTCCGAAGAAGATGATCGCGCTCGCGCTGCGCTCCGCGCTGTCGGACCGCGCCGCCCAGGGCCGAGTGGTCGTCGTGGACCAGTGGGGCTTCGCCGCCCCGAGCACCAAGTCGGCCGCCGCCGCCCTCGCCGCCCTCGGCGTGTCGGGCCGCGCCATGGTCGTGGTGGACCGCGCCGACGCCGCCGCGCTCAAGAGCTTCCGCAACCTCGCGGACGTGCAGGTCGTGACCACCGGCGAGCTCAACGCCTACGACGTGCTCTGCAACGAGTGGATCGTGTTCTCCAAGGCGACCCTGCCGGCCGCCCCGACCGAGAAGGGGGCCGCGCAGTGAAGGATCCGCGCGACATCATCCTGCGCCCGGTCGTGAGCGAGAAGAGTTACGCCCTCATCGACCAGGGGACGTACACCTTCGAGGTGCACCCCCAGGCCACCAAGCCCGAGATCCGCGACGCCGTCCAGGCCATCTGGGACGTCAAGGTCCGCCGCGTCAACACCCTGCACCGCAAGGGCAAGCGCCGCATGACCCGCGGCACCAACCGCATCGGCGTGCGCGACGGGGCCAAGCACGCGATCGTCACCCTCGAGGCGGGCGGCAAGATCCCGCTGTTCGAGAACTGATCCGACCATGGCCATCCGCTCTCGCCGCCCGACCAGCGCCGGTCGCCGCTTCCAGACCTCGCACGACTTCAGCGAGATCACGAAGTCGACGCCCGAGAAGTCGCTGCTCTCCGCCAAGCCCTCGCGCGGCGGCCGCAACGCCGCGGGTCGCATCACCTCGCGACACCAGGGCGGCGGTCACAAGCAGCAGTACCGCCGCATCGACTTCAAGCGCACCAAGGACGCCTTCGGCGCCCGCGTCGCCGCGATCGAGTACGACCCCAACCGCACCTGTCGCATCGCGCTGCTGCACTACGAGGACGGGAGCAAGGCGTACATCCTCGCGCCGCGCGGCCTCGAGGTCGGGGCCCGCGTCGAGAGCGGCCCGCGCGCCGACATCATGCCGGGCAACGCGCTGCCGCTGAGGTTCATGCCCGTCGGCACGACGGTGCACAACGTCGAGATCCGCCCGGGCCAGGGCGGCAAGATCGCCCGCTCCGCGGGCATGTCGGTGCAGTTGGTCGCCAAGGAGGGCGACTTCGCCACGCTGCGCATGCCCTCCACCGAGATGCGCCGCGTGCCGATCGACTGCCGTGCCACCGTCGGCGAGGTCGGCAACGCCGAGCACGAGCTCGTGAAGATCGGCAAGGCCGGCCGCAATCGCTGGAAGGGCGTGCGCCCGCAGTCGCGCGGCGTCGCCATGAACCCCGTCGACCACCCGCTCGGTGGCGGCGAGGGCAAGACCTCGGGCGGTCGCCCGGCCGTGTCCCCGTGGGGCAAGCCGGAGCGCCGCACCCGCAACAAGAACAAGGCGTCGCAGCAGTTCATCGTGCGCCGCCGCCGCTCAGGAAAGGCGCGTGGCTAGCCCATGACCCGCAGTCTGAAGAAGGGCGCCTTCGTGGACGCCCACCTCCTCAAGAAGGTCGACGAGATGAACCAGTCCGGCGACCGCAAGGTCATCAAGACCTGGTCGCGCCGCTCGACGATCATCCCCGACATGGTCGGCCACACCTTCGCCGTGCACGACGGCCGCAAGCACGTGCCCGTGTACGTCTCCGAGTCGATGGTCGGCCACAAGCTCGGCGAGTTCTCGCCCACGCGCCTGTTCAAGTTCCACTCCAGCCAGGAGAAGGCCGCCGAGGGCGCCGCACCGGCCGCCGCGCCTGCCGCCGCCCCCGCCGCCGCGCCGAAGGCGGGCGCATGACCGGTCCGAAGCTCAACGAGGCGAGCCGCGTCGCCGGGGAGCGCACGGGCTTCCGCGCGTCCACCCGCTTCGCCCGCGTGTCGGCGCGCAAGGTGCGCCCCGTGCTCGACCTCGTGCGCGGCAAGGACGTCCGGTCGGCCGACGACATCCTCCGCTTCACCGACCGCGATCCCGCGATCCTCGTGCGCAAGCTGCTGGCCTCCGCGATCGCCAACGCGCAGCACAACTTCGAGCAGGACCCCAACGAGCTGTTCGTCAAGGCCGCGTACGCCGACGAGGGTCCGACCCTCAAGCGCTTCCGTCCCCGCGCCCGCGGCAGCGCCGGCCCGATCCTCAAGCGCACCGCGCACGTGACGATCGTCCTCGACCGCCTGAGCGACTCGGCCCTCGCCACCCGCGAGGCCAAGGGCGGTGCCGGTGGCGCCGCCGCCGCGCGCCGTGCGCGCGTCGCGGCCAGCCGCGCCAAGGCGCCCGCGGCCGACGAGTCGACCGACACGAGTGCATCGAGCGACGCGTCGAGTGAGTCGTCCGAGACCGGCGAGAAGGCGGAGTAGGCACCATGGGACAGAAGATCAACCCGTACGGCTTCCGCCTCGGCGTCACGACCGACTGGAAGAGCAAGTGGTTCAGCGCCAAGGAGTACAAGCAGTACCTCTCGGAGGACTGGAAGATCCGCGACTACCTCAAGGAGCAGCTCGCCGATGCGGCCGTCAGCCGCATCGAGATCGAGCGCACCCGCGACAAGCTCCGCGTGGACGTGCACACGGCGCGACCGGGCATCGTGATCGGTCGCAAGGGCCAGAAGGCCGAGGAGTTGCGCGCCGGGCTGACCCGTCTCACGGGCAACAACAAGGTCCAGCTCAACATCACCGAGATCCGCGAGCCGGAGCTCGACGCCGCGCTGGTGGCCCAGGGCGTCGCCGACCAGCTCGCCAACCGCATCGCCTTCCGGCGCGCCATGAAGCGCGCGGTGCAGAACGCGCAGAAGCAGGGCGTGCAGGGCATCCGCATCCAGTGCTCGGGCCGCCTCGGCGGCGCGGAGATGACTCGTCGCGAGTGGTACCGCGAGGGTCGCGTGCCGCTGCACACCCTGCGCGCCAACATCGACTACGGCTTCCGCGAGGCCATCACCACCGCGGGCCGCATCGGCATCAAGGTCTGGCTCTACAAGGGCGAGATCCTCCCGTACAAGAGCGCCACCGACGACCGCATCGCACGCGAGGCGGCCATGGCGGTCGGCGAGACCTCGGGCCACTCCGACGCGGCGCGCCGCGTGGTGAGCTCGGCCGGCCCGCGCGTCGGCGACGAGGAGGAGCAGCAGCAGAACGTGCCGCTCGTCAAGGAGGCCGACCCCGAGTTCGAGCGCCTGCTCGACGAGGAAGAGGACATCCAGCGCCGGAGCCACGACCACCACGAGGCCCCGCACTTCAAGAGGGACGTCTGATCGACATGCTCGAGCCGAAGAAGGTCAAGCACCGCAAGCACCATCGCGGGCGCATGCGCGGGCCGTCGAAGGGCGGGTCGGAGCTCGCGTTCGGCGAGTACGGCATCCAGGCCGTGGACCCGGGCTGGATCACCGCGCGCCAGATCGAGGCCGCGCGCGTCGCCATGACCCGCCACATCAAGCGCGGCGGCAAGGTCTGGATCAACGTGTTCCCCGACAAGTCCGTGACCAAGAAGCCCGCGGAGACCCGCATGGGCTCCGGCAAGGGCAACCCCGAACTGTGGGTCGCGGTGGTCAAGCCGGGCCGCGTGCTGTTCGAGATCTCGTACCCGGAGGCCAAGGTCGCCGAGCAGGCGCTCGCTCGCGCCGCCCAGAAGCTGCCGATCAAGACCCGCTTCATCCACCGCGGCGAGGGGGTCTGAGATGGCGCGCGACGTTGCAGAGCTGCGCGAGATGAGCCTCCCCGACCTCGTGGAGGAGCTGCGCGCCACCAAGCAGGCCGCGCTGGACCTGCGCTTCAAGCACGCGACCGGGCAGCTCGACGCGACGAGCGAGCTCGGCAAGACGCGCCGTCAGATCGCCCGCATCAGCATGCTCATCCGTGAGCGCGAGATCGCCGCCGCAGAGGCGGCGGGGAAGTGAGCCGCCCGTGACCACCGCATCCGCACGCAGCGCCCGCAAGGTCCGCGACGGCATCGTCGTGTCCAACAAGATGGACAAGACCGTCGTCGTCGCGGTGGTGGAGCGCGTCCGCCACCCCAAGTACGAGAAGTTCATCACCCGGACCAAGAAGCTCTACGCCCACGACGAGGCCCGCGACGCCAAGCCCGGCGACCGCGTGCGCCTCGCCGAGACCCGCCCGATGTCCAAGACCAAGCGCTGGCGCGTCGTCGAGATCCTGGAGCGTGCCAAGTGATCCAGCAGGAGTCCCGTCTCCGCGTGGCGGACAACAGCGGCGCCCGCGAGGTGCTCGTGATCAAGGTGCTGGGCGGCACTCGCCGTCGCTACGCCTCGATCGGCGATGTCTTCATCGCGACCGTCAAGGACGCGATCCCCGGCGCCGGCGTGAAGCAGGGGGAGGTCGTGCGCTGCGTCGTCGTGCGCACGGTCAAGGGCACCCGCCGCCCCGACGGCAGCTACATCCGCTTCGACGAGAACGCGGCGGTGCTGATCAAGGACGACCTGACCCCGCGCGGCACGCGCATCTTCGGCCCCGTCGGCCGCGAGCTGCGCGACAAGAAGTTCATGCGCATCGTCTCGCTGGCGCCGGAGGTGATCTGACGTGAAGCTCCGCAAGGGCGACGAGGTGATCGTCATCGCAGGCAAGGACAGGGGCAAGAAGGGCACGATCTCGGCCGTGTTCCCGCGCACCGGCAAGGTGATCGTCGACGGGATCAACCGCGCGAAGCGCCACGTCGTGGCCCGCGGCCAGAACACCAAGAGCGACATCATCGACAAGGACATGCCGATCCACGCGTCCAACCTGCAGCTGGTCCACAAGGGCGAGCGCACGCGGGTGGGCACCAAGGTCCGGCCCGACGGCACCAAGGTGCGCGTCGCGCGGGCCTCCGGCGAGGAGATCTCGTGAGCACCGCGACCCGCTACGTCCCCCGCCTCAAGGCCTCGTACCTCGAGCGGGTGCGTCCCGCCCTCGTGAAGGACCTCGGCCTCTCCAACCCGATGCAGGTGCCGACGATCGAGAAGATCGTCGTCAACATGGGCGTCGGCAAGGCGACCCAGCAGGCCTCCCTGCTCGACGGCGCGGTGGCGGACCTCACGGCGATCACGGGGCAGAAGCCCATCGTGACCAAGTCGCGCGTCGCCATCGCGGCCTTCAAGCTCCGCGAGGACCAGGCGATCGGCGCGAAGGTCACGCTCCGCGGCGACCGCATGTGGGAGTTCTTCGACCGCCTGCTCTCCGTCGCCATCCCGCGCATCCGCGACTTCCGCGGACTGCCCGGCCGCTCCTGGGACGGACACGGCAACTACACGTTCGGTCTCACCGAGCAGCTCGTGTTCCTCGAGATCCAGTACGACAAGGTCGACGCGCCGCGCGGCATGGACATCACCATCGTCACGACGGCCAAGGACGACCTGACCGGCAAGGCGCTCCTCGACGCCTTCGGCTTCCCGTTCCGCAAGGGCGAGATGCCCGCATCCACGAAGAAGAAGTCGGCGCGCCGCACCTCCGCCCGTGCGAAGGTCGGCGCCGCCTCCACGACCGAAGCATCGAACTGACCGGAAGGACGGACGGACACCACATGGCGAAGAAGGCCCTCAGGATCAAGGCGGCGGCGAAGCCGAAGTTCAAGGTGCGCGGCTACACGCGCTGCCAGCGGTGCGGCCGCGCGCGCGCGGTCTACCGCAAGGTCGGCCTCTGCCGCCTCTGCCTGCGCGAGCTCGCCCACGCCGGCGAGATCCCGGGCCTCTCGAAGGCGAGCTGGTGACGCCATGATGACCGATCCGATCGCGGACATGCTCACGCGCATCCGCAACGCCAACACGGCGATGAAGGAGCGCGTGTCGATGCCGGCGTCCAAGCAGAAGAAGGCGCTCGCCGAGATCCTCAAGCGCGAGGGCTACATCGCGGACTACGCGGTGGACGATGCCGCAGCCGGCTCGGCCAGGAAGCTCACGATCACGCTCAAGTACGGGCAGGACCGCTCCCGCACCATCTCGGGCATCACCCGCGTGTCCACGCCCGGACTGCGCGTCTACCGCGGCGCGCCCGACGTGCCGCGCGTGCTCGGCGGCCTCGGCGTCGCCGTCCTCTCGACCAGCCAGGGGCTCATGACCGACCGCGAGGCGCGCACGCGCAACGTGGGCGGCGAAGTCATGTGCTTCGTGTGGTGACCGGGGAGTAACGCATGTCCCGCATCGGCAAGTCCGCCGTCCAGGTCCCCAACGGGGTCGAGGTGTCCGTCCATGGCGGCGCCATCACCGTGAAGGGTCCGAAGGGCAGCCTCACCCGCGCACTCCCGGACGGCGTCGCCGCCCGCTCGGACTCCGCGACCAAGTCGGTCGTCGTCGAGCGCGCCAACGACGAGCGCGACGCGCGCTCGCGCCACGGGCTCGCCCGCACCCTCGTGGCCAACATGGTCCGCGGGGTCACCGAGGGCTACGAGTCCCGTCTCGAGATCATCGGCGTCGGCTACCGCGCCGAGGCCCAGGGCGCGAACAAGCTCAAGCTCGCCCTCGGCTTCTCGCACCCGGTGCTGTTCGAGGCGCCGGCCGGCATCACGTTCGAGGTGCAGGAGCAGACCAAGGTCACGGTGAAGGGCGCCGACAAGGAGCTCGTCGGCCAGGTCGCGGCCAACATCCGCAGCATTCGCAAGCCGGAGCCCTACAAGGGCAAGGGCGTGCGCTACGTCGACGAGCGCGTCCGCCGCAAGGCCGGCAAGACGGGCAAGAAGTAGTCGGAGGCATCACGATGACCAAGGTCGCCCAACACCGCCGCGATTCGCGCGCTCGCCGTCAGCGCCGCGTCCGCAAGAAGATCCATGGCACGGCCGCGCGCCCGCGCCTCGCCGTCTACCGCAGCAACAAGCACCTCGTCGCCCAGGTGATCGACGACGACGCGGGTCACACCATCGTCGCCGCCTCCTCGCACGAGGCCGAGTTCCGCAAGTCCGGCTCCGGCGCGACGGTGGACGCCGCCACCCGCGTCGGTCGCGAGATCGCAAAGCGAGCCAAGGGTGCGGGGATCACCACGGTCGTCTACGACCGCGGTGGCTACCGGTACCACGGTCGCATCGCCGCCGTCGCCAAGGCGGCCCGAGAGGAAGGTCTGGAGTTCTGATGTCCGACGCCACCGCCACCCCCGCGACGACCACGGGCGCGCCCGAGGGCGAGCGCCCGCAGCGTCGCGACCGCCGCGACCGCGGCGAGCGCCGCGAGCCTCGCCCGCCCGCCGAGCCAGGCCAGATCGGTGAGTCGCGCGTCGTGCACATCAACCGCGTGGCCAAGGTCGTCAAGGGTGGCCGCCGCTTCTCCTTCACCGCGCTCGTCGTGGTCGGCGACCGCAACGGTCGGGTCGGCCTCGGGTACGGGAAGGCCAAGGAGGTGCCCCTCGCGATCCAGAAGGGCACCGAGGACGCCAAGCGCAACCTCTTCCACGTGCCGCTCGCCGGCACGACCATCACGCACGCGCTGACGGGCATCAACGGCGCGGGCCGCGTGCTGCTCAAGCCCGCCGCGCCCGGTCCCGGCGTCATCGCCGGCGGCGCCGCCCGCATCATCCTCGAGGAGGCGGGCATCAAGGCCGTGCTCGCCAAGTCGCTCGGCTCGCCCAACGCGATCAACGTCGCGCGCGCGACGATCAACGGCCTCAAGGCGCTCAAGCGCCCCGACGAGGTCGCCGCGCGTCGCGGCCTCGCGGCCGAGGACTTCGTGCCGAAGGGCATGCTGCGCGCATACATCGAGCGCAAGAAGACGGCGAGCAGCGGCTCCCCGACGCAGGGGGTGGTGTGACGTGGCGGCCAAGAAGTCGGCGTCGACCGCGTCGAAGGGCGGCACCATCCGCGTGCGCCAGGTCCGCTCGCAGATCGGCATCATGCCCAAGACCCGCGCGACCATGCGCGCCCTCGGGCTCCGCAAGATCGGCGACGTGAACGAGCTCCCCAACCGCCCGGAGATCCGCGGCATGCTCGCGCGCGTCCCGCACCTGGTCGAGATCACGTCCGAGAGCACGAAGGAGTCCTGACATGCGCGTCGACCAGGTCGGACCCCGTCACGGCGCCAGCCGCCCGCGCAAGCGCGTCGGCCGAGGCGTCGGCGGCAAGGGCGGCAAGACCGCGGGCCGTGGCACCAAGGGTCAGTACGCCCGCAACACGGTGGCGAGGGGCTTCGAGGGTGGCCAGATGCCCCTCAAGCAGCGCGTCCCGAAGCTGAAGGGCTTCACCAACCCGTTCCGCGTCGAGTACTACGCGGTCAACCTCGACTCGATCGACGCGCTCGGCCTCGCCGAGGTGGACCCCGCGACCCTCGTGGCCCGCGGCGTCGCCCACAAGGGCGTGCTGGTGAAGGTCCTCGGCCGCGGGCGCATCTCGCGGGCGGTGAAGGTCCGTGTGCACGCCGCGTCGGCCTCGGCCCGCTCGGCGATCGAGGCGGCCGGTGGCTCGGTGGAGATCCTCCCGCCGCCGTTCAAGGGAGTGCGTCCGCCCGCGCGCGGCAACCAGTTCACGAACCGCTAGGTCGCCCGCCGTGGCCAAGGTCGGCAACATCTTCCGGGTCCCGGACCTGCGCAAGAAGATCCTCTTCACGATCGCGATGCTCGCGGTCTACCGCATTGGCACCGCCCTGCGCGTGCCGGGGGTCGACGCCCAGGCCGTGAGCCAGCTCCGCGAGGCGTCGCGCTCGCAGGGCGCGCTCGGCTTCCTCAACCTGTTCTCGGGCGGCGCGTTCGGCAGCTTCTCGATCTTCGCGCTCGGGATCATGCCCTACATCACGTCGAGCATCATCATGCAGGTCCTCACCGTCGTGATCCCCAAGCTCGAGCAGTGGCAGCAGGAGGGAGCGGTGGGGCAGCGCAAGATCACGCAGTGGACGCGCTACGTGGCCATCGGCATCGCGCTCCTGCAGGCCGCGGGCCTCACCTTCATCTTCGGCCAGGGCCGCGGCTCGGCCTTCTTCGGTGCGGCCGGGGCCACCCCCGACGTGGTGCTCCTCGATCCGTTCATGCCGCGGGCGCTGATCGTGATCCCGTCCCTGGTCGCGGGCACCGCGCTGCTCATGTGGATGGGGGAGCTCATCAGCCAGCGGGGCATCGGCAACGGCATGTCGATGCTGATCTTCGCGTCGGTCGTCTCCGACCTGCCCTACGGCTACTACTCCCTGCTGCAGTCGCGCAAGGCGGTCGTCTTCGGCATCCTCGTGGCGCTGTCGATCGCGATCATCGTCGCGGTCGTGCGCGTGGAGCTCGGCCAGCGGCGCATCCCCGTGCAGTTCGCCAAGCGGGTGGTGGGACGCCGCCAGTACGGCGGCCAGACGACCTACATCCCGCTCAAGGTCAACCAGTCGGGCGTCGTGCCGATCATCTTCGCCTCGAGCGTGCTGCTGCTCCCCGTGCTCTTCTCCAACGTGCTCGGCTCGGCCGAAGGATGGCGCGGCTCGATCGCCCGGGTCGTGGACCAGTACCTGATCAACAGCCAGAACATCGTGTACGTCGTGACGTTCGCCCTGCTGATCGTCGCGTTCGCGTACTTCTACAACTCGATCGCCTTCGACCCGGTGCGGCAGGCGGACCAGCTGCGCAAGCAGGGCGGCTTCGTGCCCGGCATCCGTCCCGGCCCGCAGACGGAGTCGTTCCTCGGCAAGACGGTCAACCGCATCACGCTCCCCGGCGCGCTCTTCGTGGCCGTCATCGCGATCCTGCCGTACGTCGTGCTGTGGGTCGGCGGCGTCTCGAGCTTCCCGTTCGCCGGCACGACCGTGCTGATCGCGGTGGGCGTCGCGCTCGAGCTCATGCGCCAGATCGACAGCCAGTTGATGCAGCGCAACTACGAGGGCTTCCTGAAGTGACGCCGCCGGCCCCTTTGGGCCGCTCGGCGTCCTGACCTACGCTTCGGGCGGGGGTGTCGGGCGTGTCGGACAGCGTGCGAGTGATCGTCTTCGGGCGCCAGGGCGCCGGCAAGGGGACGCAGTGCGCCCGCGTGGCGGCGCACTTCGGCGTACCGCACGTCTCGACCGGCGAGATCCTGCGCGACGCGATCGCGCACGACACGGTGCTCGGCCGCGCGGCGCGCAAGGTGCTGGATGACGGCGGCCTCGTGGAGGACGCGCTGATGATCTCGCTCGTGCAGGGTCGCCTCGGCGAGCAGGACGCCCGCACGCGCGGCTACGTCCTCGACGGATTCCCCCGCACGCTGGTGCAGGCCGCCGCCTTCGACGAGATGACGGCCGCACGCCCCGCCCACTGCGCGATCGACCTCGAGGTGCCCCGCGACGTGGTGGTCGCCCGCCTGCTGGCCCGCCGCCGTGAGGACGACACCCCCGAGGCGATCAACCACCGCCTCGATCTCTACGAGGCCCAGACCGCCCCGCTCATCGAGCACTACCGGCGGCGCTCCAGCCTGCGGGTCGTGGACGGGGTCGGCACCCAGGACGAGGTCTTCGAGCGCGTCCGCTCCACCGTCGCCGCCTGCCTCGCCTGACCGCCCGATCGCGCCGCCGCGCGCGGTCCCGCGTGGTCTTGCCCGGTGGGGTCAGCGGGGTGGGGCGATAGCCTGACCAGCCGCGCCGCGCGGCCCGGGATCGCTCCCGAATCCGCGACCGGCGCGACCACATAGCCAAGACCGTCACTGGAGAAACGTTGCCCAAGAACAAGGAGGACGCGATCGTGCTCGAGGGCACGATCACCGAGTCCTTGCCCAACGCGATGTTTCGAGTCTCACTCGAGAACGGTCACTCGGTCCTGGCGCACATCTCGGGGAAGATGCGGATGAACTACATCCGGATCCTCCCGGGTGACCGGGTGCAGGTCGAGCTGACCCCGTACGACCTCACCAGGGGTCGCATCACCTACCGATTCAAGTAAGCCGAGCACACGACGAAGGACGAGCAGACAACCGTGAAGGTCAGGGCGAGCGTCAAGAAGATCTGCGAGAAGTGCAAGGTCGTGCGCCGCCACGGGCGCGTGATGGTGATCTGCGAGAACCCGCGGCACAAGCAGCGGCAGGGCTGACCATGGCACGCATCTCCGGCGTCGACATCCCGCGCGAGAAGCGCACCGAGATCGCCCTCACCTACATCCACGGCATCGGCCGCACCACGTCGAAGAAGCTGCTCGCCGCCGTCGGCGTGAGCCCCGACACCCGCGTGCGCGACCTCACCGACGGCGAGGTCAACAAGATCCGCCTCTACATCGAGAACAACCTGACCGTCGAGGGCGACCGCCGCCGCGACGTCCAGCAGGACATCAAGCGCAAGATGGAGATCAACTGCTACCAGGGCACCCGCCACCGCAAGGGCCTGCCCGTCCGCGGCCAGCGCACGCACACCAACGCCCGCACCCGCAAGGGCCCCAAGAAGACGGTGGCCAACAAGAAGGTCGCGGTGAGGAAGTAGCCATGTCCGACGCATCCACGCAGCCCGACGCACCGGCGCCACGCAAGGCGCGCAAGCGCGAGCGACGCAACGTCTCGAGCGGCATCGTGCACATCAAGAGCTCGTTCAACAACACGATCGTCTCCGTGACCGACATGGACGGCAACGTCATCGCCTGGGCGTCGTCCGGCGGCGTGGGCTTCACCGGCTCGCGCAAGTCGACGCCGTTCGCCGCGCAGATGGCCGCCGAGAAGGCCGGCCGCGCCGCGATGGAGCTCGGCCTGCGCCGCGCCGAGGTGCACGTGAAGGGCCCGGGATCCGGGCGCGACACGGCGCTGCGCAGCATCCAGACCCTCGGCATCGAGGTCACGGGCATCAAGGACGTCTCGCCGGTGCCGCACAACGGCTGCCGCCAGCCCAAGCGGAAGCGCCCGTAGTCATGGCCCGCTACACGGGACCGAAGGTCCGCATCTCCCGCCGACTCGGCGTCAACGTCTTCGAGAACGCCAAGGGCTCCAAGGCCCTCGAGCGCCGCCCGTTCCCGCCGGGCGCGCACGGCCGCACCCGCCGCAAGAGCAACGCCTCCGAGTACCTCGCGCAGATGCAGGAGAAGCAGAAGGCGAAGTACATCTACGGCGTCCTCGAGCGCCAGTTCCGCAAGATCTACGAGAAGTCGACTCGGCTCAGCGGCCCCACGGGTGAGAACCTGCTGCGACTCCTCGAGCTGCGGCTCGACAACGTCGTCTACCGCGCCGGCTGGGCATCCACCCGCCCGCAGGCCCGCCAGTTCGTCAGCCACGGTCTCGTGAAGGTCGACGGCCGCCGGGTCAACCTCCCGTCGTACACGCTGGCCAAGGGCGAGGTCGTCACGCTGTCCGACAAGGCGCGCGGGATGATCGTCATCCGCCACAACGTCGACACGCTCGACCGCAAGGTGGTCGGCTGGCTGGAGGTCCAGGACTCCGGTCACCAGGTCACCGTGCGCGACCTGCCGCAGCGCGAGCACATCGACGTGCCCGTGCGCGAGCAGCTCATCGTCGAGCTCTACTCGAAGTAACCCCCACCCACCCATCCGTCCACGAGGAGAGACCATGCTCGTCATCCAGCGACCCACCGTCGAGCCGATCGGCGAGGCCGTCGGCAACCGCCAGCGCTTCTCGATCGGTCCGCTCGAGCCCGGCCTCGGCCACACCATCGGCAACTCGCTGCGCCGCATGCTGCTCTCGTCGATCCCCGGTGCGGCGATCACGAGCGTCAAGTTCGAGTCGGCCCTCCACGAGTTCGACATCATCGACGGCGTCTCGGAGGACGTCACGGAGATCGTGCTCAACCTCAAGGACGTGGTGGTCACCTCGGAGAGCGACGACCCCGTGGTCGTCCACGTCGACGTCAAGGGCCCGACCACCCTCACGGCGGGCGATCTGCCCATGCCGGCGGGCGTCGAGGTGCTCAACCGCTCGCAGCACGTCGCGACCCTCAACGCCAAGGCGCGCCTGGTCGTGGACCTGACGGTCGAGCGCGGCCGCGGCTACCTCTCGTCGGACCGCGACGCGGGCCGCAAGACGATCGGGATCATCCCGATCGACGCCATCTTCTCGCCGGTGCGCCGCGTGACCTTCGAGGTCACCCCGACCCGCGTCGAACAGTCGACCAACTACGACAACCTCGTGCTCGACGTCGAGACCGACGGTGCCATGAGCCCGTCGGAGGCCCTCGCCTCGGCCGGCGCGACCCTGCGCTCGCTGGTGGACCTCGTGGCCAACCTGAGCGAGTCGCCCGAGGCGCTCGAGCTCGGCGAGGTCAAGGGGCTGTCCGGCTCGCCCGACCTGGACATGCCGATCGAGGACCTGGACCTGTCGGAGCGCCCCCGCAACTGCCTGAAGCGCGGCCAGATCAACACGATCGGCGAGCTCCTGCAGCGCACCGAGGAGGACCTCCTCAACATCACCAACTTCGGGCAGAAGAGCCTCGACGAGATCAAGGCCAAGCTCGACGAGAGGGGCCTGTCGCTGCGCGTCTGAGCGCGACGACGGGGACGACGAGGAGGAGACGCACGCCATGCCGGGACGCCCACACCGCGGACGCAAGTTCGGCGGCAGCGCCGCGCACCAGCGCCTGCTGCTGGCCAACCTCGCCGCGTCGCTGTTCGCCGCCGAGGGCATCGAGACGACCGAGGCCAAGGCCAAGGCGCTGCGGCCCGTCGCCGAGAAGCTGATCACGAAGGCCAAGAAGGCCCAGGACGGCCCGCTGCGGATCCATCGCATCCGTCAGATCCAGGGCTATCTCAACGACAAGGAGATGACGAACAAGCTCGTCAACGTGGTCGCCCCGCGGTACGCGGAGCGCAACGGCGGGTACGTGCGCATCCTCAAGCTGGGTCCCCGCCACGGCGACAACGCGCCGATGGCGCGCATCGAGCTCGTCTAACCCCCGCGTCGCCCGCGGCGGCCGACCGTGACCGCACGGGTCCCTCGCCGCCGCGCTCGGCTGACCGTCGCCTACGACGGCACCGCGTTCCACGGTTTCGCCGCCAACCCCGGCGTGCGCACCGTCGCCGCGACGCTGCGCGAGGCGCTCGAGCAGGTGCTCCAGGTCGAGGTGGCGCTCGTCGCCGCCGGCCGCACCGACGCCGGCGAGCACGCATGGGGGCAGGTCGTCAGCACCGACCTGCCCGACGGCACCGACCTCGCGGTGCTCGTGCGGCAGATCAACGCCCTGTGCGGGCCGGAGATCTCGGCCCGCGACGCCGCGTGGGCGCCCGGCGACTTCCACGCCCGCTTCTCCGCGATCTGGCGCCACTACCGATACCTGGTGCACAACGACCGCGTGCCCCACCCGTTCCGCGCCGCCACCGCGTGGCACGTGACCGCACCGCTCCACGTGCGGGCCATGCAGCTGGCGTGCGATCCGATCATGGGGGAGCGCGACTTCTCGGCGTTCTGCCGACGACCCAAGCCCGACCCGGACGCCGACGAGTCCCGCGAGGCGTCGCTGCGGCGCCACGTGATGATCGCGGGCTGGCGCGACGACGGCGACGGGCTGCTGCGCTTCGACGTGCGGGCCAACGCGTTCTGCCACCAGATGGTGCGCTCGCTGGTGGGCACGCTCGTGGACGTCGGCGCCGGCAAGCGCCCACCGAGCGACATGATGGCCCTCATCGCGAGCGGCGACCGCGCCGAGGCCTCCACGCTCGCCCCGCCGCACGGGCTGTGCCTCTGGGAGGTCGGCTACCCCGCCGACGCGCTCGGCGGCGCCTGAGCGGCACCGTCGGGGCCGCCGCGGCCGTGTGGGCCCGCGGGGCGCGACGGTATCCTCAATGGACCCCATGAAGACCTACTCCGCGAAGACCGGCGACGTGCAGCGCGCCTGGCACCTCGTCGACGCCGACGGGCTCGTGCTCGGCCGCGTGTGCACCGAGGTCGCGCGCATCCTGCGCGGCAAGCACAAGCCGCAGTACACGCCGAGCATGGACACCGGCGACCACGTCATCGTGATCAACGCGCAGAAGGTCGTGCGCACGGCCGACAAGGCCAACACCGAGATGCTCTACGACTACTCCGGCTACCCGGGCGGACTGAAGTCCGAGACCTTCGCCCACCTGCTCGCGCGCAAGCCCGACGAGGCGATCCGGCGCACCGTTCGCGGCATGCTGCCCAAGGGCCGCCTCGGTCGCCAGATGATCAAGAAGCTCGTGGTGTACGGCGGCGCGGAGCACCCGCACGCGGCGCAGTCGCCGACGCCCCTCGAGTTGCCCAAGGCCAAGGCGCGCGGCGCCATGGCGGGCTGAGCACCCACACCGCCGGGAGGACGCACCAGATGGCCAAGCCGCTCACGCAGACCACGGGTCGCCGCAAGGAGGCCGTGGCACGCGCCCGCCTCCGCGTCGGCACCGGCGTGGTGAAGGTCAACGGTCGCGACTTCGCCGAGTACTTCCCCTCCGAGGTCCAGCGCAACACCGCGACCGAGGCGCTGCAGGTGACCAACCTCGCGGGCGCATACGACGTCGACGCCGACATCCAGGGCGGCGGCATCGCGGGCCAGTCGGGCGCGCTGCGCATGGCGATCGCCCGCTCGCTCGTCGAGCTCGACCCGACGCAGCGCGTGACGCTCAAGCGCGCCGGCCTCCTGACGCGCGACGCCCGTCGCAAGGAGAGCAAGAAGTACGGCCTGAAGAAGGCCCGCAAGGCGCCGCAGTACACCAAGCGCTGACGCCCGGTCGGCGACCCCGGTCGCGCCCGTGAGGCACCCATGAGGTTCGGCACCGACGGCATCCGCGGTCGCGCGGGCGTGGAGCTGACCGAGTCCGTCGCCGCCGCGCTGGGTCGCGCCGTCGTGCGCGAGCTCGGCGCGCGCCGGGTGATCGTCGGCCGGGACACCCGCGAGTCCGGGCCCGTGCTGGAGCGCGCGCTCGTCGCCGCGATCGCCGCCGAGGGCGCCGTCGCGGAGTCGCTCGGCGTGGCGCCGACCCCTGCGGTCGCGCACGCGTCCCGCGCCGCGTCCGTGCCCGGCATCGCGATCACCGCCTCGCACAACCCGTGGACCGACAACGGGCTCAAGGTCTTCGCGGCCGGGGGGACGAAGCTGGACGACGACGCCCAGGTGCGGCTCGAAGTCGCGCTGGCGCGCGAGCTCGGCGCCGGCGCACCGCCGGCGCCGGCCGCGGCCGCCGCGTCCGGCGACGCTCGCGTGCTCGCGTGGCGCCGCGACCTCGTGGCCGGCGTGCGGGCGGACGCGCTGTCGCGGCTGCACGTGGTGGTGGACGCGGCGCACGGCGCCTGCAGCGGCCACGCGGCCGCGGTGCTGTCGGCGCTGGGCGCCACGGTCACCTCGGTCCACGACGCGCCCGACGGCCGCAACATCAACGACGGGTGCGGCGCGACCCACCCCGCGGCGGTCGCCGCGGCCACCCGCGCGGCAGGGGCCGACCTCGGCGTGGCCTTCGACGGCGACGGCGACCGGCTGATCGCCGTCGACCACGAGGGCGGAATCGTCGACGGCGACCGGCTCCTCGCCATCGCCGCGATGCGGATGCGCGACCGCGGCGAGCTGCGCGGCGGGGCCGTCGCCGTGACGGTCATGACCAACCTCGGCTTCCACCGCGCGATGCGGGAGGCCGGCATCGGCGTCGTGGTCACCCCGGTCGGCGACCGGGCGGTGCTCGCCGCGCTCGAGGCGCACGACCTCGCGCTCGGGGGCGAGCAGAGCGGCCACATCGTGTATCGCGATCGCGCGACGACCGGCGACGGCCTCCTCGCGGCGGTGCAGCTCGCGCTCACCGTGGCCGAACGCGGGCCGCTGCGCGACCTCGCGCGCGCGGCGATGACGCCGATGCCACAGGTGCTGGTCAACGTGCGCGTCGAGGGCGACGCGCACGGCGTGGCCGACGCGATCGCGCCCGACGTCGACGCGGCGCGGCGCGCGCTCGGCGACGACGGGCGCGTGCTGGTGCGCGCGAGCGGCACCGAGCCCGTGCTGCGCGTGATGGTGGAGGCCGCGAGCGACGCGACCGCGCGACGCGTCGCCGACGAGATCGCTGCGATCGCCGCGCGCGCGGCCGGTCGCACGCCGCACGAGGGGTAGCCTCGGGACCATGTGCGGCATCGTCTGCGTGCTGTCGCGCCCCTCGCGGCGCCCCGCGCCGACGCCCGACGAGGTGCTCGGGTGGCTGGATGCCGCCGCCGACGCGCTGCGCGCCGGCGACCTCGCCACGGCCGCCGACTCGGCGGCCCGCGTCGACCTGCTGCTGCGGGGCGAGCCCGGCCTCGCGTGCCTGCTCGGGCACGGCGAGCTCGAGGCCGCCGTGCTCGCGCGGCTCGACGCACTCGACCCGGCGGTCGAGCGCGAGGCGGCGGAGCACGAGGCGCGCGCCGAGCGCGAGGCCGACGAGGCCGAGGCGCGGGCCGCGCGCGGCCTGACGCTCGCCGCCCTGCGCGACGCCACGTGGTCGCTGCGTCACGACCGGCTGCGCACCGCCCGCCTCGTGGACGACCTCGCGGGTCGCGGCGCGTCGCCCGAGGCGCTCGCGGCGTACCTGTCCATCCAGCAGGTGTTCTCCGGGATCGACAGGCTCGAGGTGCGCGGGCGCGACTCCGCCGGCGTGCACGTGCTGGCGTGGGGTCACGGGCTCGGGGCGTCCGATCGGGCGGTCGCGTCGCTCCTCGCGGGGCGCACCGCCGACCCGCTCTTCGCCAACGGCTCGGTGCGGGTGACGCCGGGGGCCTGGTCGTTCGTCTACAAGGCCGCCGCCGAGATCGGCGAGCTGGGGGACAACACGCGCGCGATGCGCGACGCCGTCCGCGCCGACGCGCTGCTGCGCCTCGTCGTGTCGCAGCCCGGCGCGCGCGTGCAGGTGGTCGGACACACGCGCTGGGCGAGCGTCGGCATCATCTCGGAGCCCAACGCCCACCCGGTCAACAGCGAGGAGCTCGAGCGCGGCGCCGGCGACCCCTACCTCGTCGCGGCCCTCAACGGCGACGTGGACAACCACGCCGACCTGCGGGTCGCGCACGGGCTGCGCGTCGCCGAGCCCATCACGACGGATGCCAAGGTGATCCCGGCGATCGTCGCGCGCCGCCTCGCGGGCGGCGAGGGCCTCGAGGAGGCGTTCCGTGCGACCGTCGCGCAGTTCGACGGCAGCCACGGCATCGCGGTGGCCGGCGCGGGCGAGCCGGGGCGCCTGCTGCTCTCGCTGCGCGGGAGCGGCCAGGGCCTGTGCGTCGGCCTGGCCGAGGACCGCTACGTGGTGGCGAGCGAGCCGTACGGCGTGGTCGAGGAGACCATGCGGTACGTGCGCATGGACGGCGAGGCGCTCGCGGACCCGACCGACCCGTCGAGCCGCGGGCAGGTGCTCGCGCTCGACGCCGACCGCGCCGGCGAGCTCGCGGGCCTGCGCATGCGCAGCCATGCCGGTGCCGAGATCCCCCTCGGCGACGGCGACCTGCGCACCGCGGAGGTCACGACGCGCGACATCGACCGCGGCGACCACCGCCACTTCCTCGCCAAGGAGATCGCGGAGTCGCCGCGCAGCGTGCGCAAGACGCTCGCGGGCCGCATCGAGGAGCGCGACGGCGCCCTGCGTGCGGCGCTGCCCGACGCGACCTTGCCCTCCGGAGTGCGGGAGCGTCTCGCGCGGGGCGAGTACGCGCGGGTGCACGTGATCGGACAGGGCACCGCCGCCATCGCGGGACGCGCCCTCGCCCGGCTTCTGGCCGGGCTCGTCGGGGACCGACTGCGCGTGGACGCCCTGCCCGCCACCGAGCTCTCGGGCTTCGGCCTCGCGCTCGACATGCGCGACGCGCTCGTGATCGCCATCAGCCAGAGCGGCACGACGACCGACACCAACCGCACGGTCGACCTCGCCCGCCAGCGCGGGGCCACCGTGCTGGCGATCGTCAACCGCCGCGGCAGCGAGCTCGCGGCCAAGGCCGACGGGGTGATGTACACGTCGGACGGGCGCGACGTCGAGATGAGCGTCGCGAGCACCAAGGCGTTCTACGCCCAGGTCGTCGCCGGCGCGCTCTACGCCTGCGCCATCGCCGAGGCCACCGGCTCCGGCGACGCGCGGGAGCGGCACGGCCTCCTCGCCGCCCTGCGCGCGCTGCCCGCGGCGATGCACGAGGTGCTCGCGCTGCGCGCCGAGATCGCGGAGCTCGCGCGCCGCCACGCGCCCGCGCGGCGCTACTGGACCGTCGTCGGCAACGGCATCAACTCGGTGGCGGCCGAGGAGGTGCGCATCAAACTGTCGGAGCTCTGCTACAAGTCCATCGCCTGCGACGTCACCGAGGACAAGAAGCACATCGACCTGTCCTGCGAGCCGCTGATCTTCGTCTGCGCGGCCGGGCTCGGCGAGGGCACCTCGGCCGACGTGGCCAAGGAGATCGCGATCTACCGCGCGCACAAGGCCCTGCCGATCGTGGTCGCGTCCCGGGGCGGCAACGCCTACGAGGCCGCGACGGGCGTGATCCGCGTGCCCGAGGCGGACCCGCGCGTGGCCTTCCTCCTCGCGGTCATGGTCGGCCACCTCTTCGGGTACGAGGCGGCGCTCGCCATCGACGCGCTCGCCCGCCCCCTGCGCGAGTCGCGCGAGGTCATCGAGCACGTCGTGGCCCGAGGCGGCCGCGGCGGCGACCTGCTGACGCGCGTGCGCGCGGGCCTCGGGGTGCCGGCGCGGCGATTCTTCGACGCGCTCGCGACCGGCGCCTACGACGGCAACCTCGAGGCGAGCACCGCGGTGCGGATCGTCAACGCGGTCCACGACACGCTGTCGGCCGACCCGCTCCGGGAGTTCGAGCGCCGCTCGGGCAAGGTCGCGTCGCCCGAGGCGCTGCTGGAGGACCTCACGGCGGCGCTGACCCGCGGCGTGGACGAGCTCACGCGCCCCGTGGACGCCATCAAGCACCAGGCCAAGACGGTCACCGTCGGCATCTCGCGCAGCGACGAGGGGCTCTTCGACCGCGCGCTGGTGCGCGCGGTGGTCGACGCGGGGGCGTCGCGCGAGTCGCTCTCCTACGGCACGCTGAAGGTGCTCGCCGCCCTCGACCCCGCGGTGCGCGAGGTCGCCGGGTACACGCGGTACCGCGTGGAGGGCGACCCGGTCGCCGCGGGGGCCACCATCTCGATCGTCGATCGCGGCGGCATGTCGCGCAACCTCGCGTCCCGCGTGGACCGCAACCCCACGCTCGTCGGTACCAAGCGGCGGGTGGCGAGCGAGCAGCAGGTGCTCGTGGCGCGCGGGCGCAGCGATGGCCGGACGGTGGTCTTCGTGCCCGAGACCAAGTCGGGCGAGACGACCGGCATCACGCTCCTGCACGTGGTCTTCCACGACCGCCTGCCCGCGGCTGCGATGCGCGCCGTGCTCGAGGGCTACGACCGGCGCTACGAGCGGCTCGTCGACTGGGTTACCGAGACCGAGGGCGCGTTCCGCGACGACCGCCTGGCCGAGGTGTCGGTGGCCGACCTGCTGATCGTGCCGATCAGCGACATGGCCGACCTGTGGCGCGCCGGCGGCGCCCGCTGAGCCGGACGGGGGCGCGATGATCGGACTCGGCGTCGACGTGGTGGCCGTGCCCCGCTTCCGCGAGGCGTTGGCCCGCACGCCGGCGCTGCGCGGGCGCGTCTTCACCGACGACGAGCTCGCGCTCGCCGCCGGCCGCGCCGACGAGGCGGAGGCGCTCGCCGTGCGATTCGCCGCGCGCGAGGCGACGATGAAGGCGCTCGGTGTCGGGTTGGGCGCGATCGACCATCGCGACGTGTCCGTGCGGCGGCGCGCCGACGGCGCGCCCGAGCTCGTGGTCGCGGGCCGCGCCGCGCAGCTGGCGGCCTCGCGCGGCGTGCGTGGCTGGCACGTCTCGCTCGCGCACGACGGCGGCGTGGCGATGGCCGTCGTGGCCGCCCACTGACGGGGACGCAGTGACGCGCCGCTGGGCGTGGGCGGAGATCGACCACGACGCGATCGCGGCCAATGCGCGCGCGCTGGCCGCGCGCGCGGCCGAGCACGGGGCGGCCGCGTGGTGGACCGTCAAGGCCGACGGGTACGGCCACGGTGCGCGCGAGGTGGCGCGCACCGCCTTGGCCGCGGGCGGGGTGGGGCTGTGCGTCGCGCTGGCCTCCGAGGCGCTCGCGCTGCGCGAGGCGGGCCACCGCGGCCCGATCCTCGTGCTCAGCCCGCAGCCGGCGGAGTGGTACGCCGACCTCGCGCGCGCCGACGTGCACGTGGTGCTGGACGACGAGGCCGCCATCGTCGCGTACGGTGCCGCCGCGGCGGCGACGGGCCGCGTCGGCCTCGTGCACCTCAAGGTCGACACGGGCATGCACCGCGTCGGCGCCGCTCCGGAGGATGCGCCGCGCCTCGCGCGGCTGGTGGCCGGCACCCCGACGCTCGCGCTCGAGGGGATCGCCACCCACTACGCCACCGCCGACGTCCCCGGCAGTCCCGCGCTCGTCGACCAGTCCGCGACCCTCGCCCGCGTCGTGGACGAGGCCGTCGCGGCCGGCGCGACGCCGCGCTGGGTGCACGCCGCCAACTCGGCGGCACTCCTGCGCGCGACCGCCGACCCCGCGGCGCGCGCGGCGATCGCGCCCCGCCGCGGCCGCGACGGGGCGATCGCGCGCGTCGGCATCGCGCTCTACGGGCTCGCCGCGGGGCCGGGCGCGCCCGCGGCGGGGCTGCGTCCCGCGCTCTCGCTGCGCGCCCGCGTCTCGCACGTGGCGCGCGTGCGCCGGGGCGAGGGCGTCTCGTACGGGCACCGCTGGGTCGCACCCCGCGACACCACGATCGCGACGCTGCCGCTCGGCTACGCCGACGGGATCCCGCGCCGCGCGTGGGACGCGGGTCTCGGGGTCGCGGTCGGGGACGCGCGGCGCGCATTCGCCGGCGTCGTGACGATGGACCAGTGCATGGTGGACTGCGGCGACGCCGAGGTGCGCCCGGGCGACGAGGCCGTGCTGATCGGCACGGGCGGCGGCGGCCTCGCGCCGACCGCGGAGGAGTGGGCCGATCGGCTCGGGACGATCACCTACGAGGTGACCTGCGCGATCTCGGCGCGCGTGCCGCGCGTGCACCGCGGCGTCACGTCGTGACGCCCGACGCCGCGTCGGCGACGCTGCGACGGGCGTCGCCGGGGCCCGGGG
>CAXRBC010000058.1:0-4565 GCA_964228515.1 Ilumatobacteraceae bacterium | reverse complement strand
CGCTCGCGACGGATCGCCTCGACCGCGACGCGCTCGTCGTACTCGCCGACGAAGGTGAGGATCGGCTGCCGGTCGGCGGGCGGCGTCTGCAGCAGCGAGAGGTCCCTGATGCCGACGAGGCTCATCTCGAGCGTGCGGGGGATCGGCGTCGCGGACAGCGTGAGCACGTCGACGTCGGTGCGCAGGCGCTTCATCCGCTCCTTGTGCTGCACGCCGAAGCGCTGCTCCTCGTCCACCACGAGCAGTCCGAGGTCGCGGAAGCGCACGTCGTCCTGCAACAGGCGGTGGGTGCCGATCACGCAGTCGACCGACCCGTCCGCGAGGCCCTTCAGCACGTCCCGCGACTCGGCGGCGGTGTTGAACCGTGAGAGCGTCGCCACGCGCACGGGGTAGCCGGCGAACCGCGAGGCGAACGTCGCGCCGTGCTGCGCGGCGAGCAGCGTGGTGGGCACCAGCACCGCCACCTGCTTGCCGTCCTGCACGCACTTGAACGCCGCGCGCACCGCCACCTCGGTCTTGCCGAATCCGACGTCGCCGCAGACGAGCCGGTCCATCGGGACCGCGCGCTCCATGTCGGCCTTGGTCTCCTCGATCGCGCGGCGCTGGTCGGGCGTCTCGACCCAGGGGAACGCGCCCTCCATCTCGCCCTGCCACGCGGTGTCGACGCCGAATGCGTGGCCCGGCGCACGCACCCTGCGCTGGTACAGCACCACGAGCTCCTGGGCCACCTCCCGCACCGCGCTGCGCACCCGCGCCTTGGAGCGCGCGAAGTCGGCGCCGCCCATGCGGTGCAGCGCCGGCGCGTCCCCGCCCACGTACTGGCGCACCGCGTCGAGGTGGTCGGTGGGCACGTAGATCGTCCCGTTGGCGTACTGCAGGTGCAGGTAGTCGCGCTCCACGCCGCCCATCGCGCGCGTGACCATGCCGAGGTACCGGCCGATGCCGTGCACCTGGTGCACCACGTGACCGCCGATCGCGAGGTCCTCCCAGCCCGCCCCGGCACCGCGCCGCGCCGCGCGCGGCGGCCGCCGGGTCCGTCGCCGCCCCGTGAGGTCGGGTTCCGCCACCACCGCCAGGCGTTCCTCCTCGAGCACGCAGCCGCGCGACAGTGGCGCGACCACCACGCTGAGGCCGGGCTCGGCGACCGACGTGCCGTCCTCGTCGGGGCGCCGCGCCACGAAGCCCTGCTCGCGCATCACCTCGGCGAATCGCGCGGCCGACGCCTCGGTGTCGGCCGCCACGACCATGCGGCCGTCGTCGGCGAGCAGGCGCCGCGCGCGCGCCGCCACCGCCTCGAGGTCGTTGGTCGGCGCGCCCCACGACCCGCACTCGACGCGCGCCATCGCCGGTCCCGCCGCCGCCGCGTGCATCGCGACCAGCGTGCGCGCCGGCACGGACGCGAGCAGACCCTCGACGTCGGCATGCAGGTGGGGGAACGGCCGCTCGGGGTCGCGCGACCACGTCGAGGCGAGGGCCCGCGCGAGGTCGTCCTCCTCCGCGATCAGCTCCGCGCCGCGATCGCGCACCCGCCGCGGCTCGCACACGACGACGTGCACCGGCCCGTGCGCGGCGGCCACGTCGGTGACGAGTCGCGGAGCGTCCACCACCCACGGCATCCACGACTCCATGCCGTCGAAGGTCTGCCCCTCGGCGAGCCGCTCCCACTGCTCGCGTCCCCAGGGCTCGCTGCGGGTGAGTGCGCGAGCGCGCGTGCGCGCGCCGTCGTCGAGCCGCAGTTCCCGCGCCGGGAACACGAGGGCCTCCGCGATCTCGCGCGTGCTGCGCTGGTCGTCGGGGTCGAATTCGGCGAGTCGGTCCACCTCGTCGCCCCACAGGTCGATGCGCACGGGCGCGTCCGCCGTGCCGGGATAGACGTCGACGATCGATCCGCGCCGGGCGAACTCGCCGCGGTGCTCCACCACGTCCTCCCTCCGGTAGCCGTAGGCCACGAGTCGCGCGGCGAGCTCGTCGGGGTCCACCGTGCCGCCCTTCACCACCCGGATCGGGTCGGCGTCGTCGGGGGCGCACTTCTGCAGTAGCGCGCGCACGCCCGTCACGAGGACGAGCGGGCGATCGGCGCGCAGCCGCCATGCCACCTCGAGGCGGCGGCTCATCGTCTCGACGCTCGGGCTCACCCGCTCGAAGGGCAGCGTCTCCCACGCCGGCAGCAACGCGACGTCGCGATCGCCGAGATAGGCGGCGAGGTCGTCGCGGAGCACCGCCGCGTCGGCCCCGCTCGGCACCACGACGAGCACGAGCTCGCCGTCGACGCGCCCGCTGAGGCCCGCGATCGAGAGTGCCCTGGCGTGGTCCGGCACCGCCACGGCGGCGGTGCGCGCGCCGAGGGCGTCGGCGAGTGCGCGGTGGTGCGCGAGGGTGCCCGCGAGCGCGGCGAGCGGCGCCAGTCCCGCCGCCGGGACCCGGTCGGTCACGGTCGCCCTACCGGGCGTTGACGGTCCGCATCGCGGCGTCCGCGCCCTCGCGCACGATCGCCTCGACCGCGTCGGCCGCCACCTCGATGGCCACGTCGAGCGCGGCCCTCGTCTCGCCGGAGGGCCGCGCGAGCACGTGCTCGCCGCCCCGCTCCTTCGTCGGCGGCTTGCCGACGCCGATCCGCACGCGCACGAAGTCGCGCGACCTGAGGTGACGCTCGATCGACTCGAGGCCGTAGTGGCCGGCGAGGCCGCCGCCCACCTTCACGCGCACGGTGCCGGGCGGCAGGTCCAGCTCGTCGTGCACCACCACGATCCGGGCGGCCTCCTCGATCCCGTACGCGCGCGCGAGCGGGCCGACGGCGTCGCCGGACTCGTTCATGTAGGTCGTGGGGGCGGCGAGTAGCACGCGTCGGCCGTCGGCCGTCGCCTGTGCCTCGAGCGCGCGGTGGCGGCCCGCCTTGAGCGCCACGCGCCAGCGGCGGGCCAGGGTGGCGACGACGTCCGCGCCCACGTTGTGGCGCGTGCCCGCGTAGCGATCGCCCGGGTTGCCCAGCCCGACGACGAGTGCGTCGAACGGCGTACCCCGACGCTCCGGCCGCCCGCGGCGGCCGAACAGCGCCATGGGGGACTACTCGGCGGGCTTCGCGTCCGCCGCGGGAGCGGCGCCCTCGGCGGGCGCTGCGGCGGCCTCGCCCTCGGCGGGCGTCGCGGCGGCCGCCGGCGCGGCGACCTCCTCGATCTTGGTCGTGAGC
The DNA here is from genome assembly GCA_964228515.1 of Ilumatobacteraceae bacterium. Classification (GTDB taxonomy): domain Bacteria; phylum Actinomycetota; class Acidimicrobiia; order Acidimicrobiales; family Ilumatobacteraceae; genus CAXRBC01. The sequence continues at coordinate 1,378 of CAXRBC010000058.1, read as the reverse complement.
ACCGTGATGACGACGGTGTCGGGGTCGCCCACCGCGGTCACGCCGGCGGGCAGGTCGAGATCCCCGAGGCGCACCACGTCGTCCATGCCCATGTCGGAGACGTCGACGACGATCTGGTTGGGGATGTTGGTCGCGGTGGCGCGGAGACTGACGGTGTTGACGACCGGGTCGACGATGCCACCCTCGGACACGACGGCCTTGGCGACGCCGGTGAGGTGCAGCGGCACGGCCATGGTGATGAGCTCGGTGAGCGAGATCTGCATGAAGTCCACGTGCCGCACGACGCGCTTCACGGGGTCGCGCTGCAGCTCCTTGACGATCGCGGGGTACTTCTGGTCGCCCACGTGGAGCTCGAGGATGGTGTTCTGCCCCGCGGGGCCCGCGAGCGCGTCGCGCAGCGCGCGGCGCCCGACGACGACCTTGACCGGCTCCATGCCGTGGCCGTAGATGATCCCGGGGATCTGCTCGGCCGCGACGAGGCGGCGCGAGGCGGCGCTCCCGGTGGCGCGGCCGACGGTGGTCGTGAGTGCGGTGGGCATACGAAGTCCGCAGTCTACGGGCTCAGGCCTGGTTTTCGCCCCCGAACAGGTCGCTCACGCTGGTCTCCTCGAACACGGCGGCGAGGGCGTCGGCGATGATCTTGGCCACCGAGAGCACCTCGACCTTGTCGAAGCGCTTGTCCTCGCCGAGCGGCAGGGTGTTGGTCACGACGACCCGGTCGATCTTGGAGTTCTTGAGCCGGTCGACGGCGGGCCCCGAGAGCACCGCGTGCGTGGCCATCGCCCACACCTCCTTGGCGCCGCGCGCCAGGAGCAGCTCGGCGGCGCTGGTGATGGTGCCGGCCGTGTCGATCATGTCGTCGGCGAGGATGCACAGGCGCCCCTCGACGTCGCCGATGACCTCCTTGGCGACCGCGACGTTGGCGAGGCCCTTCGGTCGGCGCTTGTTGATGAAGGCGACGTCGGCGCTCATGTCCGCGAGGTGCTGGGCGAATCGCTCCGCGACCTTCACGCGACCGGCGTCGGGCGACACGATCACGACGCCCTCGCGCGCATGCTCGCGGACGTAGCGCTCGAGCACCGGCATCGCGGTGAGGTGGTCGACCGGCCCCTCGAAGAATCCCTGGATCTGGCCCGAGTGCAGGTCGATCGAGACCATGCGCTTCGAGCCCGCCGCCTTGAAGAGATCGGCGAGGAGGCGGGCGGTGATCGGCTCGCGGCCCTCGGCCTTGCGGTCCTGGCGCGCGTACCCATAGAAGGGGCAGACCGCCGTGATGCGCTTGGCCGACGCGCGGTACGCGGCATCGATCATGATCAGTTGCTCCATGATCGAGTCGTTGATGCTGCGGCCGTCCACGCCGCAGTGCGTCTGCATGATG
>CAXRBC010000057.1:0-8174 GCA_964228515.1 Ilumatobacteraceae bacterium | reverse complement strand
CGGTTTAGGAAACCGTCGCTCTTTCCACTGAGCTACGGGGGCCTACGTCCACGCTAGGGCGGCGCATCTTCTCCCGTGGGAGCCGGATCGGCAGGTACTCGCGGATGTGCGCGTCGACGTGCTCGGGGATGTGGTCCGGGTAGTGCGAGTCGAGGATCCGTCGCACCCGCTCGCGCGCCACGTCGACGAGGCGCGGCCTGCCCACCTCGTTCCACTCCTTGGGGCTCAGGCGGTCGCCCACGCCCGGGTAGATGTACTCGCGCTGCATCAGCTCGAGCGTCTGCGGCGAGCCGAGGTAGTGGCCCGGTCCGTGCACGCACTGTGCGCGCATCGTCTCGATCGACAGCGACTCGTCGGTGACGTCGATGCCCTTGATCGTGCGCTGCACCGCGCCGATCACGTCGTTGTCGATCACGACGCCCTCGAGGGAGAACCCGAGGAGCGACCCGTGCATGCCGGCCGACTCGTAGATCAGGTTCATCCCCGCGTTGCCGACGAGCGCGTGGTTGTAGCCCTTCTCCCCGCCCGACTGCGCGTCGGGGACCTTGGAGTCGCTGATGCCCGACGACGTGCCGCCGGTGAGGTCGTAGAAGTGCGCGAGCTGGGCCGCCGCGGCCGAGAGCAACGCCTGCTCGGGGCTGCCGCCCGACATCGCGCCCGATCGCAGGTCGGACACGAAACACCAGGTGCCGAAGATCGCGGGCGCCCCGGGCCTGATCGCGTTGACGTACGCGAGCCCCGCCAGCACCTCGGCGGTCTCCTGCACGAGCGCGCCCGCGAGCGCCGCGGGCGCGGTGGCGCCGGCCTGGCCCGCGGAGAGGAGCAGGACGGGCATGCCCCCCCGCACCGCGACCTCGAGGCACTTGCACGCGTCCGCGGCGAACTTGAGCGGCGGCACCACGAAGCAGTTGGACTGGCTGACGAACGGCCGCGCGCGCCACTTGTCCTCGCCGCCCGCGATCTCGTGCAGCATCTTGAGCGACGCCTCGAGGTGGTCGGGGTGCACCCACGAGGTGCCGACGTGCTTGGTCGTGCCGCTCACGCTGAGGTAACACGTGTTGATGTCCATCGCATCCGGTTCCGGGATGTCCCTCGGCACGACGGCGCGTTGGTAGAAGTGGATGTGGTCCATCACGTCCACGAGGCGTGCGATGTCGTACGCGTCCTGGGCCAGCGACTCGCGGTAGTCCCCCGTCTCGGAGTCGACCATGTAGACGGCGGCGCCCGCGGTGCCGAAGTACGTGTTGGTCCCCCACGGCTCCATGTCGTGGCGCGGGTCCTGCCCGTAGAGGGGGAATCGTCGTCCCGCCATCGCGATCGTGTCCTCGATGAGCGCGCGGGGGAAGCGCAGGCGCCCGTGGTCGTCGAGCCAGCACCCCTTGGGCAGCAGCACGTCGAGGCACGAGGGGATCGCGTCGGCGATGCCGATCTGCTCGAGCACGTCGAGCGCGGCGCCGTGGATCTTCAGGACCTCCGCGTCCGTCAGGGGCTTGTAGCGCCCGCTCGGCATACCCGGTCGCACCGGTCGCACGTCCTCGGCGAGCGGCGCGGCGCGCAGGGCGTTGCGGGCGGCGCGGCCGCCGCGGCGGCCCGCGGGCTGTGACGGGGCGTTCATCGGTGCGAGCCTACGACTTGATCCGCGCGCTCTTCGGGTCGTACCACGGGGCGAGTTGCGCGTCGGCGGTCACGCGCTCGCAGGCCACCTCGATCTCGTAGGAGCCCGCGGCGATCCAGTCGGGCGTCGCGAGCCCGTCGGGGTTGGCCACGTAACCCATGCCGAGCGACCGGTCCACGAAGTGGCCGTACATGCCCGAGGTGATGCGCCCGACGAGCACGCCGTCGCGCCACACCGGCTCGTTGTGGTACAGCAGCCGCGAGCCGTCCCGCAGTGCGAACTGCACCATCCGCTGGCGCACGCCCTCGCGCTTGTGCCGCTCGACGGCCGCCTTGCCGACGAAGTCCTCCTTGTGCCACCCGACGACGAACCCGAGGCCCGCCTCGACCGGCGACTCGTCGGGCGACACGTCGTGGCCCCAGTGGCGGTAGCCCTTCTCCATGCGCAGCGAGTTGAGCGCGTGGTACCCGGCGTGGCGCAGCCCGTGCGCGGGACCGGCCTCGACGATCACGTCGTAGACCTGCTGCGCGCACTCCGCCGGCACGTACAGCTCCCAGCCGAGCTCGCCCACGTAGGTCACGCGGCTCGCGCGCACGCGGGTGTAGCCCAGGTCGATCTCGCGAGACGTGCCGAAGGGGACCGCCTCGTGCGACAGGTCGTCCGGCGTCAGCGACTGCAGCAGCGCCCGGGAGTGGGGGCCCATCACGCTCAGCACCGCGGTCCCCGACGTCACGTCCACCAGCTCGGCGCGCGCGGGCCTGCCGCCCGGGCCGTGGCCCGCCACGGCGTCGCGCAGCCAGGTGAAGTCGCGCACCTGCGTCGCCGCGGCGGTGACGACGAGGTACCGATCGTCGGCGAGGCGCGTCACCGTGAGGTCCGCCTCGATACCGCCGCGCTCGTTGAGCCACTGCGTGTAGACGAGTCGACCGGGCTCGACCGCGACGTCGTTGGCCGAGACTCGGTCGAGCACCGCCGCCGCGTCGGGGCCCTGCAGCAGGAACTTGCCGAAGGACGACTGGTCGAAGATGCCGACCGCCGTGCGCACCGCCATGTGCTCCGCCGCCGAGTGGGCGAACCAGTTCTGGCGGCCGTAGGTGTACTCGTAGCGGGGCTCCACCCCCGGCGGGGCGAACCAGTTGGTCCGCTCCCATCCCGCGGTCTCGCCGAAGCAGGCGCCGCGCGCCGCGAGGCGATCGTGGAGCGGCGAGCGACGCACGCCGCGCGCCGTCTCGGGCTGGCGGAACGGCCAGTGCATCGCGTACAGCAGGCCGAGCGACTCCACCGTGCGGTCCCGCAGGTACGACGCGTTGCGCTGGAAGGGCATGACGCGCCGCACGTCGACGTCCCACAGGTCCATCTCGGGCCGGCCGTCCACGATCCAGTCGGCGAGCACCTTGCCCGCGCCGCCCGACGACTGGATGCCGATCGAGTTGAAGCCCGCGGCGACGTACATGCCGTGCACCTCGGGGGACTCGCCGAGCAGGTACCGGTCGTCGGGCGTGAAGGACTCCGGGCCGTTGAAGAAGAGCCGGATGCCCGTCGCACCCAGCACCGGCATGCGGTGCACCGCGGAGGCGACGAGCGGCTCGATGTGGTCGAGGTCCTCGGGCAGGGTCGTGAACGAGAACTCCTCGGGGATCCCCCGCATGCCCCAGGGCTTCGCGACGGGCTCGAACCAGCCGACGAGCAACTTGCCCGCGTCCTCCTTGAAGTAGCCGCAGCCCTCCGGGTCGCGCAGCACCGGCATCGTCGGTGCGACGTCGGGCACCGCCTCGGTGACGATGTAGAAGTGCTCGGCCGCGTGCAGCGGCACCGTGGCGCCCGCCGCGGCCCCGAGCTCGCGCGCCCACATGCCCGCGCAGTTCACGACCACGTCCGCCTCGATCTCGACGCGCTCCCCCACGGGCCGACCGCCGACCGGCGCGCCGCCCTCGCCCGCGCCGAAGACCGCGGTCACGCCGCGCGCGCGCCCGTCCCGCACCACGACGCGCTCGACCCGTACGTGCTCGAAGCTCCGCCCGCCGGCGGCGCGCGCGCCCTTGGCCAGCGCCTGCGTCACGTCGATCGGGTTGACCACGCCGTCACCCGGCAGGTGCACGGCGCCGACGAGGTCGTCGACGCGCGCGAGCGGCACGAGGTCCTTCACGTCGGCCGGGGTGATCACGTGCACGGGCAGGCCGAAGACTCGGGCCATCGACGCGCCGCGCTTGAGCTCCTCGAATCGCTCCTCGTTGGGCGCCACCGCGACCGACCCGCGCTGCTGGAATCCCGTCGCCTGGCCGGTCTCTGCCTCCAGGCCCTTGAAGAGGTTGGTCGTGTACTGGGCGAGCCGCGTGAGGTTGTGCGTCGCGCGGAGCTGGCCGACGAGGCCGGCGGCGTGCCACGTGGTGCCGCTCGTGAGTTGCTTGCGCTCGAGCAACACGACGTCGGTGCAGCCCCGCTTCGCGAGGTGGTACGCGACGCTGCACCCGACGACGCCGCCGCCCACGATCACGACGCGCGCCTTCGACGGCACTTCGCTCACGATCCCACCCCCGCTCGCCGTCGCCTTTGGCCGCTCCCCGCGGCCTGCCTATCCTGACAGGTCCGAGGGGGAGGTCCCACATGGGTGAGCGCGCTCGAGTGGTCGTGATCGGCGGCGGCATCGCCGGCGTCAGCACCCTGTACCACCTCGCCCTGCGCGGCTGCACCGACGCGATCCTCCTGGAGCGGGACGAGCTCACGAGCGGCTCGACGTGGCACGCAGCGGGCAACGTGCCGACCTTCTCCGGGTCCTGGAGCGTGATGAAGGTCCAGAAGTACTCCGCCGACCTCTTCCGCGAGCTCGCGGCCGACGCCGAGTTCCCCATCTCGTACCACGTCACCGGATCGGTGCGCCTCGCCCACAGCCGCGAGCGCATGGCCGAGTTCCACCACGTCGCGTCCATGGCGCGCGCCAACGGCATGGAGTACGAGGTGCTCACGCCCGCGCGCCTCCTCGAGCGCTACCCGCTGCTGCGCACGCACGACCTCGAGGGTGCCCTGTGGGACCCGCTCGACGGCGACATCGACCCCTCGCAGGTCACCCAGGCGATGGCCCGCCGTGCCCGCGCGATGGGCGCGCGCATCCGTCGCGCCGAGCGCGTCGTCGGCCTCTCCCAGAGCCGCGACGGTGGATGGACGGTCACGACCCGCACGGCCGACGCCGAGGCGCGCATCGACTGCGAGATCGTGGTCAACGCGGCCGGCTACCGCGCCGGCGAGGTGATGGCGCTCCTCGGCCGCCACCTGCCGATCATGACGATGTCGCACCAGTACCTCGTCACCGAGGAGATCCCCGAGCTTGCGGCGCTCGCCGACAAGCTCCCGCTGCTGCGCGACCCGGACACGTCGTACTACCTGCGCCAGGAGCGCAACGGCTACATCCTCGGCCCGTACGAGTGGCAGTCGACGGCGATGTGGCTCGACGGCATCCCCGACCAGTTCGCCAACCAGCTCTGGCCGGCCGACCTCGACCGCCTCGAGCCGCAGATCCTCGATGCGGGCGAGCGCGTGCCCGTGCTGGCCGACGCGGGCATCGCGCGCGTCGTCAACGGCCCGATCCCCTATGCGCCCGACGGCTATCCGTACGTCGGTCCCGAGCGCGGCCTGCGCAACTTCTTCCACTGCAACACCTTCTCCTTCGGCATCGCGCAGGGCGGCGGCGCGGGCAAGGCCACGGCCGAGTGGATCCTCGACGGCCGTCCCGAGTTCGACCTCTGGTCGATCGACCGCCGGCGCTACAAGGAGTACGCGACCACCCGGTACACGATCGACAAGGCGCTCGAGGTGTACCAGAACGAATACGCGATGGGCTTCCCCTTCGAGGAGCGCCCCGCGGGTCGCCCGTCGTACGTCTCGCCGCTCCACGACCTCCTAGCGGCCAAGGGCGCGCGCTACGGCGCGCGCGGCGGCTGGGAGCGGCCCGTCTGGTACGACCCGAAGGGCGAGGTCGCCGACGAGACGCTCTCGTTCTTCCGGCGCAATGGCTGGCGCACCGTCGTCGCCCGCGAGGTGCACGCGGCCCGCAACGGCGTCGCGGTCCTCGACCTGCCCGGCTTCACCAAGATCCGGGTCACCGGGTCGGGCGCCACGGCGTGGCTCGATCGGCTGCTCTGCACGCGGCTCCCGCGCGTCGGGCGCATCTCCCTCGTCTACGCGCTGCTCCCCGACGGCAAGGTGCTGAGCGAGTTCACCGCCGCGCACGTCGCCGACGACGAGTGGTACCTGGTCGGCGCCGCGAGCGCCGAGTGGCACGACCTCGACGTGCTCGAGTCCGCGCTCCCCGCCGACGGATCGGTGCGGCTGGAGAACGTCACGGCGGAGTACGGCTCGATCATCGTCGTCGGCCCCCGCTCGCGCGACGTACTCGCCAAGGTCACGACTTCCCCGCTCGACAACGCCGCGTTCCCGTGGCTCGGCGTGCGCACCATCGACACCGTCGCCGGCCCCGTGCGCGCCCTGCGCGTCAACTACGTGGGCGAACTCGGGTGGGAGCTCCACGCGGCCAACGACCAGATGCGCGCGCTCTACGACGCGATCTGGGCGGCGGGCGAGTCGCACGGCATCGCCGACATGGGCATCTACGCCGTCGACAGCCTGCGGCTCGACAAGTGCTACCGCGGCTGGAAGCAGGACCTCGAGATCGGCTTCTCGCCCTTCGACGCGTCGCTCGATCGCTTCGTCGACATGACCAAGGCCGACTTCGTCGGCAAGGCCGCGCTCGAGGCCGAGCGGCGCGCGGGCTCGCCCTGGCGCTTCGTGCCCATGACCCTCGACGACCCGGGCGAGGCCGACGCGCCCTTCTGCGCCTCGATCTTCGCGGGCGCCGAGCGCGTCGGCATCGTGACATCCGGCGGCTGGAGCTTCACGCTCGAGCGCAGCATCGCGCTCGGCTACGTCCGGCCCGCGCACGCGGCGCCGGGGACGCGGCTCGAGGTCGAGATCTTCGGCACGCGCGTGCCGGTGACCGTCGGCGCCGAGCCGCTCTTCGACCCGGACAACGCCCGCCTCCGCGCCTGACGCGCAGCGCGTCAGCCGACGCGCCCCGCGGGCCGGCCGCGCGTCAGCCGACGCGCGACATGAACGCCCACGTCGTGCGGTGCTCCCGCGACGCGCCGTGCCGCCGCAATCCGTCGCGATGCCGCGGACATGGGTACCCCTTGTTGCCCTCGAAGGCCCAGTGCGGCAGTTCGCGCGCGAGCGCGCGCATCGCACGGTCTCGTGTGACCTTGGCGACGATCGAGGCCGCCGCGACCGAGACGCAGGTCGCGTCCGCGCGCACCAGCATCTCCACGCGCGGCACGTGCGGCGAGACGAAGTCCCACCGGCCGTCCACCACCGCCGCGTCGACGCCGCGACCCAGCGCCGCGGCGAGCGCGCCGATCGCGCGCCCCGCGGCGAGCCGCTGCGCCGCCGTCATGCCGAGGGCGTCGCACTCCGCGGCGCTCGCCGCGCCCGTGGCGTGCGCGAGGCAGCCGGCCAGCACGTCGTCGTAGATCGTCTCGCGGCGCCGCTCGGCCACCCGCTTGGAGTCGCGCACGTCGCCGATGCCCGCGGCGGGCTCGTCGGCATCCAGCACCTCGTCGCGCAGCACCACGGCGCCGACCACGAGCGGCCCGGCCCAGCTCCCCTTGCCCACCTCGTCGACGCCGGCCACGAGGCGGGCGCCCGCGCGGCGCAGCGCGCGCTCGCGCGCGGCGTCGGGGGCGGGGGTGCGCGGGCGGCGGCGCGCCGTCACGCGATGACGATGCCGCGTCCGGCGTCGAGCCACTCGCCCACGCGCCACCAGCCAGAGTCCGCGAGCCGCGGGGCCGCGGCGGGCGCCACCGCGGCGAGCAGCCCGCCCGAGGTCTGGGGGTCCATGCACAGCGCCACCGCGTCGTCGGCGGCCTCGAGGCGCGCGTGCCCCTCGACGTACGCGCGGTTGCGCGGGTCGCCCCCGGTGCGCACGCCGGCGCGCGCCGCCTCGCGCGCGCCCGCGTAGGTGGGCAGCGCCGCGCCGTCGATGCGCAGCGTCACGCCGCTGCGGTCGGCGATCTCCCACCCGTGCCCCGCGAGGCCGTAGCCCGTCACGTCGGTGACGGCGTGCACGTCGTCGCCGAGCCCGCGCAGCGCCTCGGCGGCGGCGGCATTGATGCGGCGCATGCCCGCGATCGCCTCGTGCGGTGCGGCACCGCTTCCCTTCGCCAGCACGAGGCCCGTGCCGAGCGGCTTGGACAGCATCGCCACGTCGCCCGGCCGCGCGCCGGACTTGCGAAAGACGCGGTCGGGGTGCACGACGCCCTGCACCGCGAGGCCGAAGATCGGCTCCGGGTTGCGGATCGTGTGCCCCCCGGCGATCGTGCCGCCCGCCTCGGCCACGGTGCGCGCCGCGGCGTCGAAGATCGCGGCGATCGCCTCGCGCGGGAAGTGCTCGGGGAACGCCGCGACGTTGACCGCCAGCACGACGCGGCCGCCCATGGCGAAGACGTCGCTGCAGGCGTTGGCGGCCGCGATGGCGCCGAAGTCGTCGGGGTCGTCGACGAGCGGGGGGAAGAAG
>CAXRBC010000056.1:0-12350 GCA_964228515.1 Ilumatobacteraceae bacterium | reverse complement strand
CCGAGGATGGCGCCGCCCGTGAAGGGCGACGAGGGGTCGACCGCGAGCACCGCCACCGTCGCGCCTGCCGCTCGCGCGACGGCGACCAGCGCAGAGACGAGGGTGCTCTTGCCAGCGCCGGGCGCACCGGTGACGCCGACGACGTGGGCGCGGCCGCCACCGCCGGCCACCAGGCGCGCGACGTCGCGCGCCTCGTCGCCCCCGCGCTCGGCCAGCGAGAGCAGCCTCGCGAGGGCGCCGCGGTCCCCCGCGCGCGCCGACTCGAGCAGCGCCGCGGGGCGCTCGTCGCGCGCGCCCACGCGCTACACCGCGACGACTTCGGTGACGCCGTCGATGCGGTCGCGCATGATGCGCTCGATGCCCGCCTTGAGGGTCTGGTCGGAGGCCGGGCAGGTGCCGCACGCGCCGACGAGCGTGACCTTCACGACACCCGTCGCCTCGTCGACCTCGCGCAGCACGATGTCGCCGCCGTCGGCCTGGAGCGCGGGGCGGATCACCTCGATCGTCTCCTCGACGCGCTCCCTCATCGACACGGCTCCTACGATACGAGCGTGCTCGCGACCCAAGGCGGCTGGGACGAGATCCTGCTCGTCGCCGGACCGATCGCCGTGATCGTGATCGCGCTGTGGCGTGCCACGCGGCACGCGTCGCGCGACGCGGGGACGACTACGCCCGAGTCACGTCCGCACCCAGACCACTGAGGCGACCCACGAGGTCGTCGTACCCGCGGTCCACGTGGTGCACCGCGGAGACCACGGTCTCGCCCTCGGCGGCGAGTCCCGCCACCACCAGCGCGGCGCCCGCGCGGATGTCCGGCGCGGTCACGTGCGCGCCCACGAGCGACTCCACCCCACGGACGGTGGCCGTCGAGCCCTCGGCGACGATGGAGGCGCCGAGCCTGCGCAGTTCCTCCACGTAGCGGAATCGGCCGGGGAACAGCGTCTCGACCACCCGCCCGGTGCCGCGCGCGACCGACAGCATCGCGACGAGCAGCGGCGTGTAGTCCGTCGCGACGCCCGGGTACGGCTCGGTGGTGAAGTCGATCGCGCGCAGCCGCTCGTGGCACGTCACGCGCAGCCCGTCGCGCTGCGGGGTGATCGACACGCCCATGCGGGCGTAGCAGTTGATGACGCTCTCCATGTGCTCGGGGCGTGCGCCCCGCACCTGCACGTCGCCGCCCGCCATCGCCACCGCCGCCACGTAGGTCGCGGCCTGCACGCGGTCGGTCACGACCGCGTGGCGCACGGCGCGCAGCGAGCCCCGCGGCACGCCGTGGACCACCAGGCGTGACGACCCGACGCCCTGGACGTCGGCGCCCATCGCGATGAGCATCCGGCAGAGATCCTGCACCTCGGGCTCTCGCGCCGCGTTGTCGATCACCGTCGTCCCGCGGGCGTACACGGCGGCGGTGAGCAGGTTCTCCGTCGCGCCCACGGACGGGATCGTGAGCTCGATCTCGGCGCCCTTCAGTTGGTCCGCATAGGCGTAGATGTCGTAGAGGTTCTGCTCCACCGTCGCGCCCATCTTCTCGAGGCCGCTCACGTGCAGGTCGATGGGCCGGCCGCCGAAGTCGTCGCCGCCCGGCCAGTTGATGCGCGCCTGGCCGTAGTGCGTGAGCAGGGGCCCCAGCACGTTGATGCTCGCCCGGATCTTGTCGAGCTTCTCGAAGGGCACGACCGGCGTGATCGTGCCGCCGTTGTGCAGGTGCAACTCGTGCGGGCCGAGCCAGCCGCTGCGGATGCCCAGCGCGCCGAGCATGTCGGCCAGGGTGTGCACGTCGGTGATCGCCGGCACGTTGGTGAAGACGTAGTCGCCCTCCGCGAGCAGGGTGGCGGCCATCAGCTTGAGCACGGAGTTCTTCGCACCCGACACGTGGACGAATCCGCCGAGCGGTCCGCTGCGTCGCACGACGATCCGCGGGGAGTCGAAACTCACCGTCTCAGTATGCTCGCCGAGATGCCCGCGTTGACGCCACGCGAGCGCGGCGTGCTGTGGCTCCTTGCACTCGCGCAGCTCTCCTACGCGTGGTCCAACACGATCTTCACCCAGACGGTCTCGTGGGCCGCCGACGACTTCGGTGCATCCGACGCGAGCATCGGCATCGCCGCCGCCGCCGTGCGCTGGGGCGTCGTCCTCGCGCTGCCCGTCGCGGTCCTCGGCGATCGCGCCGGTCGCCGCCGCGCGACGCTGGTGGCCGCGTGGCTCGCGCCGGTGCTCACCGCGCTCGGCGCGCTCGCCCCCGGCTTCGCGTGGCTCGCGGCCTCGCAGGCCGTCGCGCGGCCGATGGCCCTGGCGCTGAGCCTGATGGTCGCCGTCGTCGCCGCCGAGGAGATGGGCGACGACTCGCGCGCACTCGCGCTCGGCCTGCTGGCGATCGCGGCGGGAATCGGCGCGGGCGCCGTCGTCGCGCTGCTCCCGCTGGCCGAGCTCGAGGTGCCGGGCGTGGGCTCGGGTTGGCGCGCGCTGTACCTGCTGAGCGCGGCGTGGCTCGCCGTGCCCCTGGTGCTGCACCGCCGACTGCGCGAGACGGCGCGCTTCGCCGCACGCGCCGAGGGGCCGCGGCCGCCCCTCCCCGGCGCTCGCCTCGCGGTGCAGGCGACGGTGGCGGTGCTGGCCAACGTCTTCATCGCGGGGGCGAGCGTCTTCCTCGTCAACTACCTCCGTGACGTGCGCGGCTTCCCGGCCGCGCGCGTCTCGGTCTTCACCCTCGTGACCGCCAGCCCCGCGGCGGTCGGGCTCGTGGCGGGCGGGCGCCTCGCCGATCGACGGGGGCGGCGCGCGCTCGGCGCGGCGTCGCTCGCCGTCGGCGCCGTGTGCTTCGTCGCCACCTACCGCACGTCGGGCGCGGCCATGTGGGTCACCGCGCTGGCCGGCGGCGTCGCCCTCGGGGTCGCGTACCCGGCGACCGGCGTGTACCGCGGCGAGATGTTCGCCACGCGCGGGCGCGGCACGGCCTCGGGGCTCGTGACGACGGCGAGCCTGCTCGGCGGCAGCGTCGGGCTACTCGTCGCCGGCGTGCTGATCGGGCGCGGGGCGTCGTACGGCGACGTGATGGCGCTGCTCGCGATCGGGCCGCTCGCGGCGAGCGTGGGGATCCTCGCCGCGTATCCCGAGACCGCGCACCGCGCGCTCGAGGACATCAATCCGTCCGACCGCGCCGTCGGCGCAGCGTCCGCCTCGGGCGACCGCGCCGCGACGCCCGCCGCCGACTAGTCGGCGAGCGCCCCGTAGACGAGGGCGCGCAGCTCCTCGCGGATCGGCCACGTCGTCGAGGGGATCAGCTGCGTGAAGAACGCCGCGGACACCTCGTGCGCCGGGTCGATCCAGAACGCGGTGCTCGCCATGCCGCCCCAGCCGTACATCCCCGCGGGGGTGTACGTGTGGCCCGCGCCGAGGCCCGTCTGCACCGAGAAGCCCAGGCCGAAGCCCATGCCCTCGTAGTCGGGCCACCCGTACGTGTGGCCCCACGACCCGATGTCGACGCCGCCCGGCAGGTGATTGGCGGTCATGAGGTCCACCGTCGCGCGCGAGAGGAGCCGCCCGCCCTGCGGGCCGAGCGCGCCGCGACGCACGAGCATGCGCATGAAGGAGACGTAGTCCTCCACGGTCGAGGTGAGCCCGCCGCCACCGCTCCAGTACGGGGGCCTGCGTCGAGCGCCCCTGTCCATCGCCTCGGCGAAGGTCGCGGGCGTGCGCAGGTAGCCCGTGTAGAGGCTCGCGAGTCGGTCCTGTCGCGCGTCGTCCACGCCGAACGACGTGTCGCGCATGCCGAGGGGGCCGAAGATCCGCTCGCGGAAGAACTCGTCGAGGCTCCGACCGGACACGACCTCCACGATGCGACCGACGACGTCGGTGGCGACGCTGTAGTTCCACGACGCACCCGGCTCGTGCAGCAGCGGCAGGGCCGCGTAGCGGTCGCACAGCCCCGCGAGGTCGTCGGTGATCTTCGCGCCGAAGTCGAAGCCCGCGCGGCGGTAGATCTCGTCGACCGGGGTCGCGTAGTGGAACCCGTACGTGAGCCCGGCGGTGTGGCTGAGCAGGTGCCAGACCCGCATCGGCTCGCGCGCCTCCGCCGTGCGCGGCGTCAGCACCCCCCCGTCGAGGTACACGCGCGGGGCGGCGAACGACGGGAGGTAGGTGCCCACGGTCTCGGTGAGGCGCACCCTGCCCTCCTCCACGAGCATCATGAGCGCCACCGACGTGATCGGCTTGGTCATCGAGTAGATGCGGTAGATCGAGTCCTCGCGCAGCGGCTCGCGGCGCTCCACGTGCGCCCAGCCGTGGCGCGCGCGCCAGGCGACCGACTCGCCCCGCATCACGACGACGTCGAAGCCCGGCAGCCGTCCATCGTCGACGTAGGCGCGAAAGTGCGCGTCGATGCGCGCGAGCTTGCCCGGGTCGAAGCCGGCGGCGCGCGGGTCGACGGTCTGCATCGGGTGCCGCGCGGGCGGCGGGTCAGCGCTGCTCGAGGAACTTCTTGACGGGCGAGAGGTCGTACGGCGCGCCCATCATGATGATGAGGTGGTCGGCGCCGACCGCGGCGTAGCCCGCGGCGTCCTGCAGGTCGTCCGGGTTGATCGCCACCGTGCGCTCGATCTCGCGCGGGTCGCGGCCGACCTTGGCGCACCACTCGTCGAGGATCATGTTCTTCTTGCGGAAGTTGTCGACGGGGCCGAAGTGGTTGGACATGTCCGCGTGCTCGGCCACGAGGCGCAGCGTGACCTTCTCCCCGCTGCCGCCGATCATGATCGGCATCTTCCCGTGCACGGGCCCGGGGTTGAGCTTCGCGAGCCGCTTCTTGATGGTCGGGATGCCCTTCTCCAGCGCCTTCAGGCGCCCCGGTGCGGTCCCGAACTCGTATCCGTACTCGGTGTAGTCGCGCTCGAACCATCCGGACCCGAGGCCGAGGACGAACCGGCCGTTGGAGATGTGGTCGATCGTGCGGGCCATGTCGGCCAGCAGGTTGGCGTTGCGGTACGAGTAGCACGTGACGAGCGCGCCGAGGCGCGCATTGCTCGTGTCGGCGGCCATCGCCGCGAGCAGCGTGTAGCACTCGAAGTGACGCTCCTCCGGGTCGCCGCGCAGCGGGTAGAAGTGGTCCCACGTCCAGATGCTGTCGACGCCCATCTGGTCGGCCTCGCGCCACGCGCGGCGCATGTGGGCGAGCGACGTCGCCTGCGGCCAGAGTTGGACGCCGACCTTGACCTTCTTCGGGAGCGGCACGCCCCCACGGTACTCGCGGTCCCGATATGGTCTCGCCGTGCGCGACCTCGGGCGCCTCGACGACGCGTGGCTGCGCGCCAAGCCCGGCCGCAAGTGGCGCCAACACGCCGCGGCCTCGCCCCCCGACGCGCCGCACGGCCACCTCGCCGCCTGGGTCGCCGACATGGACCACCCTCCCGCCGACGAGATCCTCGACGCGCTGCGCGCCGTGATCGACGGCGGCGACCTGGGCTACCCGACGTGGTCGACCGGCGAGGGCGGCTCGCCCGCGGCCGACGCGTGGGTCGCGTGGGTCGGACGTCGCCACGGGTGGGCGCCGCCGCGCGCCGAGGTGCGCGAGTGGAGCGACATCGTGCAGGCGATCCAGACGGTCCTGCACCTGTGCACGCGGCCGGGCGACCGCGTCGCGGTGCACGTGCCGGCGTACCCGCCCTTCTTCGCCGCGATCCGGGCGACCGGCTGCGAGCTCCTGCCGCTGCCGGCGCACCTCGGCTCGGACGCCCGCTGGGCGTGGGACCACGAGGCCCTCGACGAGGCCCTCGCGCGCATGCCCGCCCGTGTGCTGCTGCTGTGCAACCCGCACAACCCCACGGGCCGCTGCATGACCCGCGGCGAGCTCGCGGCGCTGCTCGACATCGCGGAGCGCCACGACCTGCTCGTCGTGAGCGACGAGATCCACGCGGACCTCGTGCACGACCCGCACCGCCACGTGCCGTTCGCGTCGCTGCCCGGCGCCGCGGCCCGCACGGTGACGCTCGCCTCGGCATCGAAGGCGTTCAATCTCGCGGGCCTGCGCTACGCGGTCTCCCACGTCGGGCCGGCGTGGGTCCGCGAGCGGCTCGCGACGCTGCCCGACCATCTGCTCGGCGAGCCCAACGTGATGGGCGCCGCGGCGGCCCGTGCGGCGTGGACGGCGGGCGAGCCGTGGCTCGCGGCGATGCGCGCGCACCTGCGCACCATGCGCGACCTCGGCTGCGAGCTCGTGGCCGAGCGCCTCCCCGGCGTGCAGGTCGCGACGCCCGAGGCGACCTACCTGCTCTGGCTCGACTGCCGCGGCGCGCGCGGGGCCGACGGCGCGCCGCTCGGCGACGACCCGTCGACGGCGTTCGCGCGGCGCGGCGTGGCGGTCAACCCCGGCCCCGACTTCGGCCCGGGCGGCGAGGGATGCGTGCGGCTCAACGTCGCGACGACGGCGGACGTCCTGCGCCGCGTGGTCGACGCGATGGCGGGCGCGCTCAGCGCGCCGGGCGCCGCGACGTCCAGTACTTCCAGATGATCACCATCGCCGCCGTGTCGAGCGCGCAGTACTGGAGCAACGTGCGTCGCACCGCCTCGCGGTGCGACGCATCGTCACGGCGGGGGCCGTACATCATCTCCTGGTAGCTGCGCATCGCGCCGATGCCGTCGCGCACGGCCTCGACCGTCTCGTCGCCGGCGTCGCCCACGCGCGCGGCGGCCAGCGCCCGGTACGGATCGAGCGGGCCGTCGAAACCCTCGGCGTAGTAGCGGGCGAACCACGGGTCGACCCAGAGCGCGGGCGCCGAGCCCCAGACCGCGGGCAGCACGTACTTGATGCTCGCGCTCGGTCCCATCGCGGGGTGGTAGTAGTGCTCGGTACAGAGGTCCAGGAGGTCCTCCACGCGGCCGCCGTCGGCGCGGTCGGGCACCGTGCGCTCGATCCACGCCGCCAGGTCCGCGTCCCGCTCGCCGTATCGGTCCATCTGCGCCCGCACGTCGCGCAGCACGGTCTGCTCGTAGTTGCTCCAGACGAAGACCGTGCCCTCGTCGCCGATCGCCTCGCGCAGCGCGCGGGCGAAGGCGAAGCTCGGGTACGCGTCCTCGACGTTGATCCACTCGCGGTGCGCGAGGTCCGCGGCCCCGGGTGCGGGGATCGTGTGGCAGCTGAACTGGAAGGCGATCTGCTCGTACGGCCGCATCCCGGCGTGGTAGGGCACCGCCAGCTGCGACGTCTCGAAGTCGATGAAGTGCAGCGGGTACGCGCAGGCGTCCAGCGTCGCGAAGATCGCGGGGTCGAGTTCGTCGGCGCCCGCGCGCAGGCAACGCTGCTGGCGCGCCTGACGCCGCCCCGCGGCCTTGGTCGGGTCGAACGCCGAGGCCGGCACGTCGAGCAGCGAGACCTCGCGTCGTGCGACGAGCGCAGCGACGCCGCCGTTGGCGCCGTCGAACAGGTCGGCCCGCACCATGTCGATCACGTGCGGCGTCACGTCACCGAGCGCGCCCCAGCACTCGCGGAAGCCGCTGGGCTCGCGCCGGTGGTCGCGGGACTCGCAGTCGCGGCAGGCCGCACCGATCGGCGCGGCGACGGGCCGCGAGGGGTCCTCGACGATGCGCCGCAGGGCCGCGATGCGGGTCTCCACCTCGCCCGCGACGGCGTCCACCGCCTCGCGCATGGGCAGGTGGCCGAGGAAGTGCTGCGCGCGCAGCGCGTCGGCATCGCCCTCGTAGGTGGCGCGCGGCCCGGAGGACCCCGGGTCGTCCTCGCGCAGCCGCACGTGGGCGAAGATCGCCTCCTCGCGGCAGGTGCGCGAGGTGTCGACGCAACACAGGACGGGCTCGACGCGCATCCCCGGCACGGCGAGCTCGAGCACGCGAGTCTGGAAGGCCACGTCGAGCACGTACTCGCGCCACGTCCCCAGCACGCCGCCTCGCGCGCCGCGCCAGGGCGCGTCGCCCGCCGTCCCGTCGTAGCTGCGCGCCTTCACCTCGACGAGGCGCAGCACGTCGCCTCGGCGCTCGAGGATGTCGACGCGCGCCAGCAGGCCGTCGACGACGAACGTGGGCTCGAACCACGTGCGGTCCCCGGGCGCCGCCATCGCGCGGCGGGTGGCGTCCTCGGGCGACTCACCGGGCGCGGGCACGAGCCACGCCCCCTCGGGGCGCAGGGCCCGCGCGATCGCCTCGACCATGAACCCGCCATCGGCGAAGAACTCGAGGTACGCGTTGGACTCCGGTTTCGCGGGGTACCCGAGGCGCCGGTAGCGCAACTTGACGGGGCAGTCGCCGCCGACGGCGAAGTCCGACTTCGACAGCAACCCCGCGCGCCCGGGCACCGCCGCGCCCGACCCGCCCGCCGTGGCGGGGCTCACGACGCGCGCGCGACGACCGGGAAGCGCGGGTCGTCCAGTTCGTCACCCGGCCGCAGGCCGTGCGGCTCGAGCGGCGGCGACGTGCGCCAGGGCCGCGTGCCCCAGCGCGCATCGTCGCCGACATAGCGCAGGCTGACCGCGCGGCGTCCGCCGTGGCCGACGGTGCCGGGCGCAGCGTGCAGCGCGCGGAAGTGGAACGCCACGACGTCGCCGGGCTCGACCGGGCACGACACCGACCCCCGCGCGTCCAGCTCCGCGGGCGGCGGCAGGTGCGTGAATCCCGCCGCCGCGTCGACGTACTCACGCTGGTCGGCGAAGCGCCGCGGGATGTACCGCGCGCCCCACCGATGGCTCCCGGGGATGAATCGCAGCGCCATCTCGACCGGGATCGGGTCGAGC
Source organism: Ilumatobacteraceae bacterium (assembly GCA_964228515.1). Classification (GTDB taxonomy): domain Bacteria; phylum Actinomycetota; class Acidimicrobiia; order Acidimicrobiales; family Ilumatobacteraceae; genus CAXRBC01. The sequence goes on along the minus strand of CAXRBC010000056.1, from coordinate 3,621 downwards.
GGGATCCAGAGGCTCACGTTGTCCATCCCGTCGATCCCGTAGTACGGGTCGTCGTGGTGCCAGGGCGTCGGCTCGCGCGTGCCCGCCTCCTTGACGAGGACGTGTTCGTGGAAGAGCCGCGCCGCGCGCCCGCCCATCAGCGCGAGCGCGATGCCCGGCAGCGGGCCGCGCGTCGCGGCCTCCGCGTACTCCGGGATCCGCGCCCAGTTGACGTAGTCGTCGAAGAATCGCCCGGGCGCGCCCGGCGGCGTGTAGTCGTTGGCCCACGGGCCCGGCGACGCCATGTTGGCCTCCAGGCCGCGCGCGAGCGCCGCGAGGGTCGCGGCGGGCACGACGCCGCGCAGCACGACGACGCCGTCGCGGCGGTACGCCTCGACGTCGCGCGGGTCCACGTCAGACCGCGAAGATCGCGACCAGTGCGGGGGTGACGACGAGACCGGGCAGCAGGTTGCCGAGGCGGATGCGGGTGATCCGCAGCAGGTTGAGCCCGATGGCCGTGACGGCGAAGCCCCCGGCCGCGAACAGCTCGACGCGCATCCGCTCGTCCAGCACCGCATCGAGCCCGGACCCCGCGAGCGTCAGCCCACCCTGCACGACGAACACGCTGACCGCACTGAAGATCGCCCCCACCCCGTACGTCGCCGCGAGCACGATGGTCATGAAGCCGTCGAGCGTGCCCTTGACGATGTAGAGCTGCGGCGTCTCGCCGCTGGCGTCCTGGATCGCGCCGAGGATCGTGAGCGGGCCCACGCAGTAGAGCAGCGACGCCGTGACGAAGCCCCGCACGAACCGGCTGCCGTCGGCCTCGACCGTGCCGTTCGCCGCCCCGCCGTCCGTCGCGCCGGCCGCCGCCGCCTCCCCGGGAGCGAAGCGCCGCTGCAGCGCAGCCCCGAGGCCCTCGAGGCGCCGCTCGATGCCCGCGAGCTCGCCGAGGATCGCACCCGCGACCATGCCGACGAGGGGGAACACCATGTTGTGCGTGCCGATGGCGTCGCGCAGCCCGAGCGCCAGCGTCGCGAGGCCGATCACCTGCACCACGATCTCCCGCACACGCTCGGGGATCCGCCCGCCGACGAGCAGCCCGACCACGCCGCCGCCGACGACGGTGGCGGTGTTGATGATCGTCCCGAGCCCCCGCACCGCGGTCACGCTAGCGACGCGAGCCAGGACGAGAGGTGGCGCGCGACCTCCGCGTCGCGACCCGTGAGCGAGTGCCGCGCCCCCTCGATCCACACGTGGGTCACCGGCCCCGCGATCGCGCGCGCGTGGTGCGCGAGCTCCTCGCGATCGCCGAACTCGTCCCGCGTCCCGCTCACGAGCAGCGTCGGCACGCGCACGTCGGGCAGGTGCGCGATGCGCAGCGACGCGGGCCTGGCGGGCGGGTGGAGCGGGTACGCGATGCACGCGAGGCCCGCGACCGCGAGCGGCGGCTCGTCGGCGACGCCCGCCGCGCCGCTCGGCGTGCCCGCGCCCGCGCGCCCCGACCAGCCCGCGACCGCCCTCGCGCACATGCGCCCACCCATGCTGCGCCCGCCGATCACCAGGTCCGCGGTCCCGCAGCCCCACTCCGCCGCCGCGCGCGCCACCTCGGCGCGCACGCACGCCACGAGCACGGGGGCGCGGTCGGGCGCGCGCCGCCCCTCGCGGCGATAGGGGAAGTCGACGCGGCGTACGTGCCGGTCGGGCAGCGCCTCGGCGAGGTGACGCTCGATCGCGACCAGCGACGGGTGGTCGGCCGAGGCCCCGGCGCCGGGGAACAGCACGCGCCCCGGCGGCCGCCGCGGGCCACCGCGGCGCGCCGCCGGGCTCGGCGCGGTCACGAGGAGAGCAGGACCCGCCGCGCCTCGCCGAGGTCCTCGATCGCCCGGCTCGCCGCGCCCGTGTCGCCGCCGTGGTCGGGGTGCACGTCGCGCAGCCGGTGACGGAATCGCGCCTGCACCTCGCGCTTGCTCGGCCGCACCGTCCCGGCGGGGAAGCCGAGCACCTCGAGCGCCCACGCGCGCGGATCGGTGAGCGACGCGACGGAGCCCGCCGCACCCCCGCCGGCGCCCGCCGCGTAGGCCGCGAAGCCCGCATCCAGCGGCCCGCGCCATCGCATGCCGCGCCGCAGCGCGTCGCCGAGCGGCCCGCGCGAGCCCACCTCGAGCCGCTCGAGCGCGTAGATGGCGCCCAGCACCTGCGCGAGCGGCGCCCCCTGCGCCGCGACGTCGAAGCGCACCTCGTCGCGCTCCCCCAGGAGCCGGTGGGTGCTGCGCGCGAGGGCGTGGCGATCGGCCTGGAATCGGTGCCGCAGCCGCGGCTGCACGATGCGCTCGTCGCGTTCCACCTGCGCGAGCAGCCGGTGCACGTCGGGCACCAGCTCGGGATCCACGTCGGCGAGGTGCGTCGCGACGATCGCGGCGAGCAGCACGCCGCCGAGGCCGGGTGCGGGATCCGTCGGCAACACGAGCGCGCCGAGCGAGACGCGCCGCGTCGGCGTGAACGGCCGCGAGTGCCACACTTCGAGCTCGGCGAGCACCCGCGTGCCCGAGGTGCGGTCCCTGCCCGTGTCCACGACGCCCCGACGCTAGGGGCGTCGCGTGGCGTGGGCTAAGTTGATCGGCGGTGCCGCTGACGCAGAAGCCGGATCGCAACCTGGCGCTGGAGCTGGTGCGGGTCACCGAGTCCGCCGCGCTTGCCGCGTCCAAGTGGGTCGGACGCGGCGACAAGCACGGCGCCGACGGCGCCGCGGTGGACGCGATGCGCAACCTGCTCGACACCGTCAACATGGACGGGATCGTCGTCATCGGCGAGGGCGAGAAGGACGAGGCCCCGATGCTGTTCAACGGCGAGCGCGTCGGCAACGGCTCCGCGCCACTCACCGACGTCGCCGTCGACCCGATCGACGGCACGACCCTCACCGCCCTCGGACGCGGCAACGCCCTCGCCGTGATCGCCGTCGCCGAGCGCGGCTCGATGTTCAACCCCGGGCCGTGCGTCTACATGGAGAAGATCGCCGTCGGGCCCGCTGCGGCCCACGCGGTGGACCTCAACGCGAGCACCACCGAGAACCTCAAGGCCATCGCCAACGCGACGCACAAGGCCCTCAACGAGCTGACCATCGTGATCCTCGACCGCCCGCGCCACGAGCGCCTCATCGCCGACGTGCGGGCGTGCGGCTGCCGCATCAAGCTGATCTCCGACGGCGACATCTTCGGCGCGATCGCCGCCGCCTCCCCCGAGGTCGGCGTCGACGCGCTGATGGGCATCGGCGGCACGCCCGAGGGCGTCACGTCGGCGGCGGCGCTCAAGTGCCTGGGCGGCCAGATCCTCGGCCGGCTCTGGCCCCGCGACGACGCCGAGCGCGCGCGGGCCGAGGCGATGGGGTACGACTTCTCGCGGGTGCTCACCGTCGACGACCTCGTGCGCGGCGACGACGTCTTCTTCGCCGCGACCGGCGTCACCGACGGCGACCTGCTGCGCGGAGTGCGGTACGACGCCTACGGCGCCCGCTCGCAGAGCCTCGTGATGCGCAGCCGCAGCGGCACGATCCGCATCGTCGAGACGCAGCACCGCGCCGACCGGATCGGCCAGTACTCCTCGGACGAGTACCGCTAGCCGCCCGCCGCCGGACTCGGCGGA
>CAXRBC010000055.1:0-2877 GCA_964228515.1 Ilumatobacteraceae bacterium | reverse complement strand
GACCGCGAGGGCTGGATCGGCTGCTCGTGGGGCAGGTCGCGCGGATCGCCGCAGGCCGGGGCTCCTACTCGGAGCAGGTGCGCGGCCGCTGGGAGGTACGGATCCCGGGCACCGAACGCATGGGGTCGGCATCGTGTGAGGGAACGCAGCAGATCGCTCAGGATCGGTTCACCCTCCGGACCTTGCGCCTCGACCACGCCGAGCGTTATCTCGTCGAGATCAACGATGACGTCGAGGAGTCGCGGTCGCACTTCTCCCCGCGGACGTATCCCCGCTCGCCGCGGGACGATTACCAAGTGGAGGTGACGCGGGCTCTGTACCGCGCGATCGGTGATCTCGCAGCCGATCACGGGGCCAGCTTCACGGTGCTGACCTTGAGCCAGGAGGGGCGCGAGACTGCCGAGCGGCTGATCGCGTGCGTCGAGGGCCCGGATGGGCGCGCCCTGGAGGTGCGACCCACCGAGGCGGCGCTGATGGAGTCGGTGGCGCCACCGGGATCGATCATCTCGGCGAGGATCGATGGTCGGTACGAGAACTTCATCAGCCCCAGCGATCACCACCTCGGGGCGGTCGGGAATCCGAAGGCGATGGGGGCGCTGGCGCGCGAGCTCGTCGCGCGGGGGATCGTGCCGCGCGGGTAGGCGAGGGTCAGCCGAGGGAGAGGAGCGCCACCCCGAGCGCGGTGGCCGCGACGCCGACGGCCTGCCACCAGCGCATGCGCTCGCCGTTGAAGAGCACCGACAGGACGACCGCCGCGGTGCCGAACTGCGACGCCGCGACCGAGACGATGCCCGAGTCGCCGTCGCGAAGGGCGAGCTGCATCGAGCCGAGCGCGCAGATGCCGATGGCGCCGGCGCCGAGGGTCCACCCGAGGGTCGCGCCCCGTGGGGCGAAGAACGGGGCGGGGAGGCGCGGCGGCGTCGTGCGCAGTGTGGGGGGCGGCGCGGGCGCGGCGCCGGTGACCGACGCGGTGCGGGGGCGGCGCGTCGCGAGACCCGCGACCGACAGCATCACGAGGCCCGCCGCGCGCTGCGTGACGATCGGCGTGAGCCCGGCCTCCGCGCTCGCCTCGCCCATCACGGTGAACGCGACGCCGAACGCGAGCCCCGACCCCACGCCGAGCGCGACGCCGAGCCGCACGCTGCCCGCCCCGCCCGGCACGTACCCCGTGAGCGCGAGCGCGGCGAGGCCCACGAGCACGCCGACCGTCGCGAGCGCGCCCGGTCGCACGCCGCGCCCGAGGTCGACCAGCACCGGCACGGCGGCGGCGAGCACCGACGAGCTCGGCGCCACGATGCCCATGCGCGCCACGGCGTAGCCGCGATAGAGCTGGACGAGCCCGAGCATCATCGCGATCCCCGCGAGGGCGCCGATCGTCGCGTCGCGCACGGACCACCGGCCCGGGTCAACAAGGAGGACGAGCGGCGAGAGGGCGAGCGACACGTACACCGCGGTGCGGGCGACCGTGACGCTCGAGACGACGCGGGCCGCGCGGGCCGCGCAGAAGTCCGACGACCCGAATAGGGCGGCGGCGAGGACGGCGAAGGCGAGCAGTGCCCCCCCTGGGATTCGAACCCAGGACCTGCGGATTAAGAGTCCGTTGCTCTGACCAGCTGAGCTAGAGGGGCCGAGGCGCAGCGAGCCTACTCCGCGTGGCGCGCGGGCACGAAGGCCGACGTGGCGCGGGCACGAAGGCCGACGTGACGAGGGCGACGGAGCCGACGTGGCGCGGGCACGATGGCCGACGGGGCCGACGTGGCGCGGGCTGCCGCGGGGGCGACTAGATCGTCCCCGCGTCGAGGCCGGCGAGCACCTCGGCTGCCCGGGCGCGCACCGCGTCGGCGTCGGCGAGGGCGCGCGCGGCGTGCACCTGACGGGCCACCCGCGGGTTGCGCGCGAAGCGGTCGCCATGGCGCAGGAAGAAGTCCCAATAGAGGGTGGTGAACGGGCAGGCGTCCTCGCCCGTGCGGCGGGTGCGGTCGTAGCGGCAGTCGGCGCACCAGTCGCCCATGCGGTCGATGTAGGCCCCGCCGGCCGCATAGGGCTTGGTGCCCACGCGGCCGCCGTCGGCGTACTGCGACATGCCCATCACGTTGGGCACCATGACCCACTCGGCCCCGTCGACGAAGCCCCGCCACATCCACTCGGTGAGCGCCCACGGGTCGACGCCCGCGACGAGCGCGAGGTTGCCCAGGACCATGAGGCGCGGGATGTGGTGCGTCCAGCCGTGGTCGTGGACGTCGGTCAGGACGGCGCGGACGCACGACATGTCCGTCCGCTCGCCGCGGTAGAGCGGGGGGAGGGGGCGGCGCGCGGCGCGCGCATTGACCGCTCGGGCGTCGGGCATGTCGCGCCAGTACGCGCACCACACCCACTCGCGCCACCCGATGACCTGGCGGATGAAGCCTTCGGCGGCGTTGAGCGGCGCGCGGCCCGCGCGGTACTCGGCCTCGACGGCGTCGCAGACCTCGCGGGGGAGGAGGAGCCCGAGGTTGAGATACGGCGAGAGCATCGAGTGGGCGAGATGCCAGCTGTCCCGCGTCATCGCGTCCTCGTACGTGCCGAAGTCGGGGAGGAGGTGTGTGGTGAAGTGGCGCAGGCGCGCCAGCGCGCCCGCGCGAGTGGTGGCCCAGGTGCCGTCGGGCGGCGCTCCCCAGCAGTGCGGCGCCACGTGGGCGAGCACGTCGGCGTCGAGGTCGTCGAGCGCGTCGCGCGGCGGGGCCGGCCAGCGCGTGGCGGCGTCGGCGGGGGCGGGCTCGCGATTGTCGGCGTCGAAGTTCCACCTGCCGCCGGTCGGCTCGTCGCCGTCCATGAGGTAGCCGAGGCGGGCGCGCTGCCAGCGGTAGAAGTCCTCCATCTTGGGCGCCTTGCGGCCGG
>CAXRBC010000054.1:0-2263 GCA_964228515.1 Ilumatobacteraceae bacterium | reverse complement strand
TCGCCGGTCGCTCCCGCGTCCGCGCGCAGCGCGCGCCGCAGGGCCTTGGCGCGCAGCCACAGCCGCCACGCGAGCGCCGCCGGCGCGCCGACCGCGCCCGACCGCCGCATCGCCGCCACGGTCGCCAATTCTCCCCGATGCATCCGCGACCGCTGCGCACTGATGCCGCGCGTCGACACCGCCGCCTTGTCCAGCGCGGTGAGCGTCGCATCCAGCCAGCCCGCGGGCCCGTGGGCCGCGACGATCCGCAGCCACAGGTCCCAGTCCTCCGCGTGCATCCGCCTCGCGTCGAAGCGCTCGGCGACGCCGCGGCGCACCATCACGGTCGGCGTGCTGAGGCGATTGCGCATCGCGAGGCTGCGCAGCCCGAGCACGCGCTCGCCCGCCACCGCGACGTCCCGCGCCGCGAAGTCGGGCTCCGGCGCCGCCACCCAGCGGTGGCCCGACAGCGGCCATTCGGGGTGTCGCCGCATCGCCGCCACCTGCAGCTCGAGCTTGCGCGGGTGCCACCAGTCGTCGGCGTCGAGGAACGCGACCCACTCGCCGCGCGCGAGGTGCCAGCCGAGGTTGCGCGCCGCGGACGGCCCGAGGTTGCTCCCGAGGCGCTCCAGGCGCACGCGCGGATCCCGCGCTGCCACCGCCGCGACCCGCGCCGGCCCGTCGTCGCCGCTCGCGTCGTCCACCACGATCACCTCGCGCGGCGCCAGCGTCTGCCCGAGCGCCGCACCGAGCGCCCGCTCGATGGTGGCACCGTTGTCGTGCATCGGCACGACGACGGAGACCTCACCGTGTAGCGGCGCCGCGGCGCTCACCTCGGCGCCCGTCACGATCGCGCCGCCATCCAGTCCCACCGACCCGCGAGCTTCGCCCCGAGCGTGCCCACGCGATCGCGGGCCCACACGTCCACGCGCGGCCGCACGAGCGGGTCGCCGCCGACCGGCACCGCGCCGAACCGGCTCGTGTACCCCACCGCGTACCCGGCCCGCGCCGCGGCATCGCGCACCCTCCCGTCCACGGCGCCGTGGGGGTAGCTGAGCGTGCCGACCGCGCGCCCGAGGACCGACTCCAGCCACTCCCGCGACCCGCGCAGCTCGCCGTCGAGCGCGGCGTCGTCGCACGACGTGAGCGGTGCGTGCGTGCGCCCGTGGCTGCCGACGGTGGCGCCCGCCGCGGCGAGCTCGCGCAGGCCCGCCTCCGAGAGGTATCGCCGGTCGCCCGACTCGACGTGTCCCATGGTCACGAAGACGGTGAATGGGAGCCGCCGCGCCGCGAGCAGCGGCGCGGCGACCTCCAGCGCGTCGGCATACCCGTCGTCGAACGTGATCGCCACGCCCGCCGCGACGGGATCCTCCGCGCGCCGCGCGGCCCACCCCGCGGCCACCCGCGCCGCGAGCCAGTCCGCGTGCGCGGCGAAGCGTCCGCGATCCATCGCGTAGATCGATCTCCCACCCGGGGTCGCGCCGACCTCGTGGTACATCAGCACGCGCATGGCGCGCGCGGGGCCGTCGTCGCCGCGCCGGAGGCGCGCCGCGGCGCTGCGCGCCTGTCCGGCGCGGTACTTCAGGAGGGACGTTGGCGTTGGATCATCCTACGCGCGAGCACGCGCAGCGGGGCCGGGCTCGCTGCGTCCCACTCGCCGAGGTACCGCACCTCGCGCGCGCCGGTGCCGCGCTTGAAGTCGTAGACGCCCTTGTTGCGCACCTTGTCGACGCCGGCGAGGTCGTAGCGCGTCACGCCGCGCCGCGCGCAGTCCTCGACGAGCGACCAACACGTCGCGTACGCGGCGTACGACGTGCGGCCCGCGACGCTCGTCGCGGCGCGCAGGTCGACCGCCACGTCGCCGACGAGCGCGGCCGCGCGCATCGCGAGCGTGGTGCCGTCGGCGCCGACGCACCGGTGCACCACCACGCGCGACCCGAGCCGCGAGAGCAGCGACGCGATCGTCGCCTCGTCCGGCACGTCGGCGCCGACGGTGATGCCCTTGGTCGCCGCGACCTCGCGGTGCAGCGCGGCGATCTCGGCGGCGGGCGCGTCGTGCCAGGGTCCGGCGCCCGCGTTGCGCGCCTCGCCGCGGCGCAGGGGGTGCGACCAGTTGGTCGAGAGCCCCGCGCGGAGGGCCTCGGCGCCGACGCCGAGGTCGAGCCACATCGTGGTCCCGCTCGACAGGCCGCGCGCGAGGCGCGTCCAACCCCCCGCCGTCATCGCCGCCTCGTCCTCCGCGCGCGCCTCGCGCAGCGCGTTGACCCGCACGTACGCGGCACCG
>CAXRBC010000053.1:0-29486 GCA_964228515.1 Ilumatobacteraceae bacterium | reverse complement strand
CCTCGGAGAGGTCGTGGCTCGTGTAGACGAAGCCGGTCGCGAGGCTGCGCATCACGCCGTCGACGACGGCCCGGCGCCGGTCCGCGCCACCGCGCTCGAAGGCGATCAGGTCGACGTCGAGGATGTCCGTCGTCACGCGTTCAGGCTAAGGGCGCTGCGCGCGCCCGTCGCTGTGCGGCGCAACGCCGCGGCGCCCGTCTTCGCGCGACGCCCGCCCTACGCTGGGTGTCGCCACGCGGGCGTTGCATAGTGGTAGTGCATCAGCCTTCCAAGCTGATTGCGCGGGTTCGATTCCCGCCGCCCGCTCCGATCAGTCGCCGGGCGCGCCCACGGCGCGGCGGGCCTCAGGTGATCGAGGCGTCGTAGATCGACTGGATCGCCGCGTCGAGCGCGGCGTCGAACTCCTCGTCGCTCTGCCGCGCCGAGAGCCCCTCGGTCAGCGCGCGCGAGAAGCTCGCGATGACGCCGCGGTTCTCGGCGAGGCGGCGATTTGCCTCCTCGCGCGAGTAGCCGCCCGAGAGCGCGACGACGCGCAGCACGCTCGGGTGCGCCACGAGCTCGTCGTAGAAGCCCGCGGTGCTCGGCAGCGTCAGCTTGAGCATCACCGGTCGGTCGGCCGGCTGCGCCGAGAGCTCGGCGAGCAGCGCGGCCTTGAGCAGTCGCTCCGCGTCGGCCTTCTCCGGGCTCTTGATGTCGACCTCGGGCTCGATGATCGGCACGAGTCCCGCGGCGAGGATCCTCCGCCCGATCTCGAACTGCTGCGCCACCACCTCGCGCACGCCGCCCTCGTTGGCGAGCGCGATCACCGAACGCATCTTGGTGCCGAAGATCCCCTTGGCCGTCGCGCGCGCGAGCAGCGCGTCGAGCTCCGGCATCGGCTTCATCACCTGCACGCCGTCGCGCTGGTCGGCGAGCCCCTTGTCGACCTTGAGGAACGGCACCACCTGCTTGCGCGACCACAGGTACTCCGCCGACCCGACGCCGTCGATCTCGCGGTCCATCGTGCCCTCGAAGAGGATCGCCCCGAGCACGCGCCGACCGTCGAAGGCGCGGCTGCGGACCATCCGCGACCGCATCGCGTGGATGAGATCGAACATCTGGGCCTCGCCCGAGTACTCGCCCTCCCCGATCCCGTACAGCTTCAGCGCCTTCGGGGTGCTCCCTCCGCTCTGGTCGAGCGCGGCGATGAAGCCCTTGCCGGAGCGCATCCGCGCCAACTGTTCGGCGTGCATCGTCGGCGAGATTAGTTGCCCGCCCGCCCGACGGGGAGCGCGACGCGCGCGGTCAATGCGGCGACCCCGTGGGTCGCCGCCGCCGCGAGCAGGGCCCCGCGCACGCCCGCGGCACCGGCCGCCGCGCCCCAGATCGACGCACCGACCGATGCGCCGAGCCAGACCACCAGCATCGCGAGCGACGAGCCGCGGCCGCGCAGCGCGTCGGGCAGCTGCACGATGAACGCCGAGAACTGCCCGTTGAGCGACGCCATCGTCGCGGCCGCCCCGACGGCCACGGCCGCCGCGGCCGCGGCCAGCGCCGTCGCCGACGCGAGCGCCACCACCGACGTGCACCACGCGGCCGCGGCCAGCAGGGCGAGGCGCTCGAGCGGCACGCGGCGGCGCAGGCGCGGCAGCGCCGGCACGATCGCCACGGCACCGAAACCGAGGGCCCCCGCGAGCAGGCCGAAGCCGCCCGCCTCGAGCCCGATGCGCTCGCGCGCCACCAGCGGCAGCAGCGCGACGACCGACGAGGTGGACGCCAGCAGCGTCGCGATGCGCAGGGCGAGGTGGCGCAGCTCGCGCTCGCGCACCACGTGTCGCACGCCCTCCCCCATCGCACGCACGAACGGCGCGCCGCGCCCCCCGACGCCCGCGGCGGCCGGCGGCAGCCGCAGCGCGACGACGATGATGCCGAGGAACGTCGTCGCGTTGACGGCGAACACCGCGCCCGGCCCCGACGCTGCGATCACCGCCCCGGCGATCGCGGGGCCGACGGACTGCGCGACGTTGCGCGAGACCGCGTCGAGGCCGATGGCCTGCGGGAGGCGCGCGGCATCGACCAGCGTGGGGGTGAGGGCGAGGAACGCCGGAGCGCCGCAGGTGAGCGCCGACGACAGCACGAAGGTCCCGACCAGCAGCACGGCGGGCCCGAGGCGCCCCGAGCCCGTGAGCGCCGCGAGCACCGCGGCCACGCCGAGCGCGACGGCCGAGCTCGCCGCGATGAGTCGCCGCCGGTCCACGAGGTCGGCCAGCGCGCCCGCGGGCAGCGCGAGCAGGAACCCCGGCGACCCCCACGCGGTCTGCACCAGCCCGACGAGGGCCGCCGAGTCCGTGAGCGTCGTCATCGTCCAGCCCGCGGCCGCGGCGTGCATGAACGTGCCGAGGTTGGAGACGAGCGACGCGATCCACAGTGCGCGAAATGCGCGCACGGCGAGCGGCGACCACGGTCCGTGCGCGTGCACGCGGACACGCTAGATGGCGCGGTGCTACCGTCGCCGCGATGTCGACCGGGCCGTCGAGCGAGACGCGATCGGCGGCCGGCACGCGCGCGTCGACCGGCGTCCTGCTGCTGCTCGCGAGCAGCATCGGCTTCGCGCTCGCGCCGACGTTCTCCAGCCTCGCGCGCGACGACGGCGCCGGCTCGCTGGGTGCGCTGCTGCGGCGCTTCGCGATCTCGACGCTGCTGATGTTCGTGCTGCGGCCGGTGCTCGCGCGCGGGAGTCGGCTCCCGCGCGGCGGCGTGCTCGCGCGGCTCTTCGCCATGGGCGCGATCGGCTACTTCCTCGCCGCGACCCTGTTCTTCACCGCGCTGCGCACGATGGACAGCAGCCTCGCGATCGTCATCTGGTACTGCAATCCCGTGCTCGTCGTGCTCGCCGCGTGGGCGCTCCGCGGCGTGCGCCCCGGCCGCGTGCTGGTGCTGTGCGTCGCGCTGTCGGTTGCGGGCGTGGGCATCGCGGCCGGTCAGCTCGGCGACGCCGACGCCGTCGCGGTGCTGTACGTGCTCGGCTCCTCGGTCGCGTACGTCTTCTACACGCTCACCGGGGAGGGCGTCCTGCACCGCACCGACCTCGTGTCGGCCACGGGCATCGTCTTCCTCGGTGCCACCTGCTCGCTCACCGCGCTGTGGGTCGCGGGTGTCGGCGACTTCGCGGGCCCCGAGGGAGCGTCGGGCTGGCTCGCGATCCTGGGGTTCGCCGTCGTCGCGACGGTGATCCCGACCGTGCTGATGTTCGAGGGGCTGCGGCGCATCGGCGCGGGCAAGGCATCGGTGGTCGGGGCCGTCGAGCCGGTGAGCACGATCGTCTTCGGCTTCGCGATCCTCGGCGAGACGGTCACGGCACTCCGACTCGTGGGCGCGGCGCTCGTGATCGCGGCCGTCGTGATCCTCGCGCTGGCGGAGAACCGCGCGTCCCTCGCCGTCACCGCCCAGTAGGAGTCAGGCGTCGCGGGAGGGCCAACTGCCGGCCGCCGCCGCCCGGCGGATCTCTGCGGCGTGCGCGTCGGGCGCGGGGCCCTGGCCGCGGACCTCCCCCGGCGTCTCCGAGAGCCTCGCGATCGGGCCCTGCATCCGCACCCCGTCCACCTCGACGATCGCGCCCACCTCGCGCACGTGCGGGTCGGCCAGCACCTCGCGCATCGTCGCCACCGGGGCCGCCGCCGCGTCCATCCGCGCGCACTCCGCGAGGGCCTCGTCGCGCGTGCGCGCCGCGGCCCACCGCGTCATGGCCTCCTCCAGCTCGTCGCGGTGCGCGACCCGGTCGGGGAAGGTCGCGAACCGCCCGCCGTCGCGGAGGCCCAGCATCTCGACGAACCGCGCGGCCACCGTGTCGGACGACGCCGACACCGCCATCCACCGCCCGTCGGCACAGCGGTACGTCCCGCGCGGCACGGTGTAGGGCAGGCGCGAGCCCATGCGCGGCTGCTCGTAGTCGAGGTGGGCGCACGCCGACGGCAGCGGCCCGAGCACCTGCAGCATCGACTCGAGGAGGTTGACGTCCACGATCTGACCCCTGCCCGTGCGGTCGGCGTGCCGCACCGCCACCAGCGCGGCGAACGCCCCCGCCAGCGCGGTGATCTCGTCGGTCAGCGCGACCGGCGGGAGGAGCGGCGCGCTCCCCTCGTCGCCGAGCAGGGCGGCGAAGCCGCTCATCGCCTCGGCGATGGAGGCGAAGCCCGGGCGCTGCGCGTACGGGCCGTGCTGGCCGAAACCGGTGACGCGCACGATCACGAGACGAGGGTTCGCCGCGAGCAGGTCGACGGGGTCGAGGCCGAGCCGCTCGATCTTGCCGGGTCGCATGTTCTCCACCATCACGTCGGCCTCGCGCAGCAGCGCGCGCGCCACCGCGAGGTCGGCCTCCCTCGCGAGGTCGAGCGTGATGCACCGCTTGCCGCGCCCCGCGATGCGCCAGAAGTAGGAGTCGCCGCCCTCGGGCGGCGTCCATCCCATGCGCCGCAGCGAGTCGAGCGCCGGCGGCTCGACCTTGATCACGTCGGCGCCGAAGTCGGCGAGATGACGCGCGGCGCCGGGACCGGCGATCACCGTCGCCATGTCGACGACGCGCATGCCGTCGAGGGCGCCGCGCATCGGGGCGACGATAGCGTGATCGCGTGAGCCTGTGCGTCGTGGGCGACTTCGCCTGGGACGTGCTCATCCGGACCAACAACGACCTCCTCAAGGGCGGAGACTCGTTCGGCGAGGTGACGCTCATGCCGGGCGGCAGCGCTGCCAACGTCGCGGTCTGGGCGCGCCGCTGCGGCACCGAGGTCAGCTTCGTCGGCAAGGTCGGTCGCGACCGCTTCGGCCTGCTCGCGCGCGAGGACCTCGACCGCGAGGGCGTCGCGCATCACCTCGTCGAGACCGACGCGCACCTCACCGGCAGCGTCGCCGTGTTCGTCGACACCACCGGAGAACGCAGCATGGTCTCCGGACGAGGCGCCGACTTCTTCCTGATCCCGTCCGAGCTGCCGAAGCGCGCGATCGCCGGCTCGCGCCACCTGCACCTCACCGGCTGGTCGTTCTTCACCGACCCGCCCCGCTCGGCCGCCCGGACCGCGGCCCAGCTGGCCCGCGAGGGTGGGGCCACGATCTCGCTCGACCCCGCGTCCTTCCAGATGATCGACGAGATGGGGGTGGCGCAGTTCCTGTCGTGGGTCCGCGACCTCGGCGTCTCGGTCTTCCTGCCCAACCACGAGGAGGGTCGCGTCCTCACGGGGCTCGACGACCCGCGCGAGATCGCGGCCTCGCTCGCGCGGACGTTCCCCGACGCGCTGATCGTGCTCAAGCTCGACGCGCACGGCGCGCTGGTGCTGGAGGGTGGGGTGGCGACCGAGATCCCGCCCGCCACGCACACGGTGCTCGACGCGACGGGCGCCGGCGACTCATTCGCCGGCGCGTTCCTGGCCCGCTGGCTCGCGGGCGACGGCGCGGTGGAGTCGGCGCGCTACGCGACGCGGATCGCCGCGTGGGTCATCGGTCACCTCGGCGCCCGGCCCGCCCCCGACGAGCGCCTTCGCTCGCTGGTCGCGGCTCGCTGACGCTCGGCGCCGAATTGGTCAGCGGCCCGATCTCACGCACGACGTCCTCGACGCTCGGAGCCGCGCCACGCGCGTGCGCGTCGACCGCGCGGCGCATGGCCGCGAGGTGCTCCGGCGTCGTGCCGCAGCAGCCCCCGACGATGCGCGCGCCCGCGTCGATCGCCATCACGGCGTAGCGCGCCATCAGTTCGGGCGTGCCCGAGTAGGAGATCTCGGTGCCGACGAAGCGCGGGATCCCGCAGTTGCCCTTGGCCACCACGGGCAGCGTGCCGGCGCCGCGCGAGATCTCGAGCACCGACACGAGCAGGTCGGAGGCGCCGACCCCGCAGTTGGCCCCCATCGCGAGCGGCGCGACCGCGAGGCCGTCGAACACCCCGGCCAGCGTCGCGGGGGCGAGCCCCATCATCGTGCGGCCCGCGGTGTCGAAGCTGCAGGTCGCGACGTACGGCATGCCGCAGGCGATCGCCGCCTCCGCCGCGGCGCGCACCTCCTCGGGCGCCGACATCGTCTCGATCCACGCGACGTCCGCGCCGCCGTCGCGCAGGCCGCGGATCTGGTCGGTGAACGTCGCGACCGCGTCGTCGTGCGTCAGCGCGCCGAGCGGGGCGAAGAGTTCGCCCGTCGGGCCGACGGAGCCCGCGACGACCACGGGCCGCGGCGCCGCGTCCGCCACCTCCCGGGCCGTCGCCGCGGCGAGCCGCGAGAGCTCGTACGCGCGGTGCGCGGCGCCGTGCAGCGCGAGGCGCCGCGCATTGGCCCCGAAGGAGTCGGTGAGGATGACGTCGGCACCCGCGTCGACGAAGCGGCGGTGCAGCCGTCGCACCCGGTCGGGGTGCGTCTCGAGCCAGAACTCGGGCGGCTCGCCCGACGTGAGGCCCTCGGCGAAGAGGTTGGTCCCGGTCGCGCCGTCGGCGAGGACCGTCCGGCCCGAGGCCAACAGTTCCTCGAGCCGTGCGCGCACGCGGCGAGTCTCGCATGGCCCGGGCGGGCCGCGCGTCAGCCCATCACGTTGCCGGCGGTCACGGCCTGCGTCCGCAGGCGCGAGAAGGCCGACAGGTTGATCTCCTTGCCCGTGTGCTCGCCCGTCCAGGTCAGCGGGGTGACGTCGTGGTCGACGCCGCGCTCGGCGGCCTCGATGAGCACGCGCATGAACTTGCCGACCAGCGGCGAGTTCTTGAACTGGTTGCCGCTGGTGCCGCACGCCATGAAGAAGCCGTCGAGGCTCGACTTGTCGTAGAGCGGGATCCAGTCGTCGGTCACGTCGTAGAGCGCGCCGATGCCGAGCGGCTTGTGCGGGATGCCGAAGTCGGGCAGGCGACGCGCGAGGCGCAGCATGACGCGCTCGAAGAACTCGACGGTCACCGACTGGTTCCAGTCGTCGGCATCGTCGATGAAGTGCAGGGGGTCGCACGCCGGCTCGGTGGTCCCGACGTTGAGCAGGTCGCCCATGTGCGGGCGGAAGTACTGCCCGAGGTCGAGGTCGGCGACGATGGGGGCCGAGTCCTCGAGGCGGAAGCCGACGGGCGCCGGCGGGGAGAAGACCTCCTGGCGCAGGGGCTGGTGCTTGACCTTCATCTCGTCGTACACGCCGGCCATGCGGTTGACCTTCGCGGCGTGGGGGCCCGCGGCGTTGACGACGATCGGCGCATCGATGCGCTCGCCCGAGGCGAGCGTGACGCCGCGCACCGCACCGCCCTCGCGGCGCACCTCGACGACCTCCTGGTGGAAGCGGAAGTCCGCGCCGTGGGCCTTGGCGGCGTGCGCGAGGTTGTGCGCCGCGAGCATCGGGTCGTCCATGAAACCGCTGAGCGGATCGAACAGGGCCCAGAGCTGGTCGGAGGGGTCGTCCGCGAAGGCGGGATCGTCGATCGACTTCGGGGGGTAGAACTTGCCGGTCTCGAAGGCCGGCCAGCGCCGGCGCACCTCCTCGGGGCTCAGCAGCTCGTACGGGATGCCGAACTGGTCCCACAGTTCGCGCTGGCGCGCGCCGTCGTAGCCCTCGGTGAGGAAGACGAGGTAGCCGGTCTTCACGAACTTGGCCATGCCGTCCGGGTCCTCGACGCCGACGAACGCGGGCCACTCGTACCAGTACTGCGCGGCCTCCCACGCCATCAGGATCGTGTTGAAGTTGGAGTAGGTGAAGCGGATGATCGCGGACGACGCGCTCGTCGAGCCGGCGCCGGGCGCACCACCCTTGTCGATCACCACCACCGAGCGGCCGTGGCGCGACAGCTCGAGCGCGATCGACGCGCCCATCACGCCGCCGCCCACGACGACGACGTCCGCGGTGCGACCCACGATCAGGCTCCGGGTGGCGCCGCTCAGGCCGCGAGGATCTCGCGCGCCCAGGCCGCGGTGTCGGCGACGCTGTTGAACGTGAAGGAGTGCAGCCCCACGATCCCGAGCCGCTCGGCGTCGGCCGCGAGGCCCGCCACCATCTCGGTCGGGTCGTACCCGCCGGGCGAGAGCATCTTCATGACCGAGGACTTGTTCTTGGCCAGGTAGCGCATCGAGGCACCGACGCCCACGCGCACGCCGAGGGTCATGAGACGGGTGCGGTCCACGACACCCGGCACGCCGAGCTGGATCGGCATGCGGAATCCGCGGTCGCGCTCCTCGCGGAGCCAGGCGCGGATGCCCTCGACGTCGAAG
Organism: Ilumatobacteraceae bacterium; assembly: GCA_964228515.1. GTDB lineage: Bacteria > Actinomycetota > Acidimicrobiia > Acidimicrobiales > Ilumatobacteraceae > CAXRBC01. Next base: position 21,300 of record CAXRBC010000053.1, on the reverse strand, counting down.
CACATCTGTGTCGACGCGAGTCCCTGCACGCCGGCGTCGTCGAGCAACTTCTGCTTGTCGTGCAGCGCACGGGAGAGCGAGTCGCGGTCGATGAAGGCGTGCCCGTCGGGGTACGACCCGAAACCGATGCGCGTGACGCCGCTGTCGGAGTCGAGGAAGTCGCGGAGGAAGCCGAGCGAGTCGGCGTACGGCCCCTTGGGCGCCTCGGCGTCGCCCGCGATCAGGAAGACCTCGCGCACCGCGTGCTCGCGGGCCCACCGCGCCAGCTCGCGCACGTGCTCCCGCGACTCGACGAGGCGGCCCGCGAAGTGCGGCACCACGTCGTGGCCGGCGGCGATCAGGCGGGCGGCGTACTCCTGCGTGGCGGCGATGCCCTTGGCCGGCGAGCACGTCACCGAGACCGGCGCCCCGGCGGGCAGGTCGGCGATCGCCTGCTCGATGCTCTTCATCGGGATGATCTCGTAGCGCATCGCGCGCACGAGTGCGCGGGCGGCGGGGGTGACGGCGGACGTCGCGCCGCGGCGCAGGAACGGGATCCTCATCGCGGCGATGCTACGGGGCGGAGCGGGGGCGGCGCGCGTCGAGCGGGCGGCGCCTCAGGCGAACGCGTCGGGCAGTTCGGCCTTGCGCCGCGCGACGAACTCCAGCAGCTGGGCGTCGATGGCGTCGTCCATCGGCGGCGGCACGTACGACGCGAGGCGCTCCTTCACGATCTTGTTCGCTCGTGTCTGCGCGTCGAGGCTCCCGTCCTCGAGCCACTTCTCGAAGCTCTCGTTGTCCGCCGTGTTGGAGCGGTAGAACGCCGTCTCGAAGTTGGCCAGGGTGTGGGCGGTCCCGAGGAAGTGGACGCCCGGCTGGTTGCCCCTGATCGCGTCCAGGGCCTGACCGTTGGGGGACGCGTCGAGTCCGCGGGCGAAGGTGGCCATCATCCCGCACTGGTCCTCGTCGAGGATGAACTTCTCGTAGCCGAAGGCGAGGCCGCCCTCGAGCCATCCCGCGGCGTGGAGCACGAAGTTGGTGCCCGCCATGATCGTCGGGATCAGCGTCGCCGCGCTCTCGTAGGCGGCCTGGGCATCGGCGATCTTGGACGCCGTCAGCGAGCCCCCGGAGCGGAACGGCACGCCGAGCCGGCGGGCCAGCGCGGCGATCGTGTAGAGCACGAGCGCCGGCTCGGGCGTGCCGAAGGTCGGCGCGCCGGTCTGCATCGACATCGAGGAGGCGAACGATCCGAAGATCACCGGGGCGCCCGGGCGCACGAGCTGGGTGAAGGCCATCCCGACGAGCGACTCGGCGAGCGTCTGGGCCGCGACGCCGGCGGAGGTCGAGGGCGCCATCGCCCCGGCGAGGATGAACGGGGTGATGATCGTCGCCTGGTTGTGCGTCGCATAGACCTCGGCGGCGGCGAGCATGGTCGAGTCCCACACCAGCGGCGACGAGGCGTTGATCAGGCTGGTCATGACCGTGCGGTCCCGCAGGTCCCCGCCGAAGGCGATGCGCGCCATGTCGACGCTGTCCTGGGCTCGCTCCCCCGCCGTGACCGACCCCATGAAGGGCTTGTCGCTGTAGCGCAGGTGGGCGTAGATCATGTCGAGGTGCCGCTTGCTCACGGGCACGTCCACCGGCTCGCAGACCGTGCCGCCGGAGTGGTGCAGGTGGGGCGACTGGTAGGTGAGCTTCACGATGTTCTGGAAGTCCTCGAGCGTCGCGTAGCGGCGGCCGCGATCGATGTCGCGCACGAAGGGAGAGCCGTAGTTGGGCGCGAAGACGGTGGCGTTGCCGCCGATCAGCACGTCGTGCGCCGGGTTGCGCGCCGACTGCACGTAGGTGGCGGGGGCGGAGGCCCGCACGATGGCGCGACACATGCCGCGGGGGAACCGCACGCGGTCGCCGTCCACGTCGGCCCCCGCGTCCTTGAAGCGCGCGATCGCCGACGGGTACCCGCGGATCTCGACGCCGACCTCCTCGAGGATCGCATCCGCGTTGTCCTCGAGCAGCGACAGGACCTCGTCGCTCACGAGCTCCACGGGCGTGAAGGCCCGCGTGATGTACGGCGGTCGCTCGACGGCGTGCGACGCCCTCGCCTGCTGGCGTCCGGCGCGCCCACCCGACCGGCGCGTGCGGGTCCCGTCGCTCATCGACGGATCACGCTACCCATCGCCTACCGGGCGCGCCGGCGCCGGCCTCGACCCGCGTCGGCCGATCGACCGTCGGCGTGCTCGACGCGCGCGGGGAGGTCGATCGCGGCCGCGAGGTGCGGGGTCGGCGCGCTCGCGTGGGGGAAGGCCATCGCGGCGACGAACAACTCCTGGAAGCGCGGTTCGGTCGCGGTCTCGATCTTGGTCACCGCCCGCGCGAGCGACTCGAGCTCCCGCCGGCGCTCCCGCGACAGCAGGGCCTGCACCGCGCCGGCGCCGGCGGCGTTGCCCACGCTGCGCACGCCCGCGACGGGGCAGTCGGGCACGAGACCCAGCACCATCGCGTAGACGGGATCGATGTGCGCGCCGAACGCGCCGGCGAGTCGGATGTCGGACAGCGGCGGCGAGCCGGCGTGCTCGACGAGTAGGTCGATGCCGGCGCGCAGCGCGGCCTTGGCGAGCTGGATCGCACGCACGTCGTTCTGCGTCACGGCGAGGCGCACGCCGCCGCGATCCCAGAGCACGTAGGAGTACGTGCGGTCCTCGGCCACGACGCGCGCCGAGCGCGAGGCGAGGGAGCCGTCCACCACGCCGTCCGCGCCGATGACGCCCGAGAGGTACATCTCGGCGACGACCTCGATGATGCCCGAGCCGCAGATGCCCGTCACTCCGGTGCGCGCGACGGCCTCGTCGAAGCCCGGCTCGTCGCTCCACATCGGCGCGCCGATGACCTTGACCCGCGGCTCGAGGGTGGCGCGGTCGATGCGCACGTGCTCGATGGCGCCCGCCGTCGCGCGCTGGCCGGCCGAGATCTGCGCGCCCTCGAAGGCCGGCCCCGTCGGCGACGACGCCGCGAACTGCCGCCGCGCATCGCCGAGGACGATCTCGGCGTTGGTCCCCACGTCGACGAGCAGCTGCATCGCCTCGCCGCGGTGCGGCCCCTCGGCGAGCATCGCCGCGGTCGTGTCGGCCCCGACGTGCCCCGCGATGCACGGCCCGAGGTACACGTGCGCAAAGGGCAGGTCGATGCCCACCTCGGAGGCCCATCCCGTCACCGACTCGTCGGTGGCGAGGACGAACGGCGCCTGGCCGAGCGGCGTCGGGTCGATGCCGAGCACGACGTGGTGCATGATCGGGTTGCCCACGATCGAGACGTCGAGCACTCGATCCCGCGGCACGTCGGCGCGGGCGCACAGGTCGCCGACCAGCCCGTCGAGCGCGCCGCGGATGGCGCGCGTGAGCTCCTCGGCGCCGCCCGGGTTCATCATCACGTACGACACGCGGCTCATCAGGTCCTCGCCGAATCGGATCTGCGGGTTCATCACGCCGCCGCTCGCGACCACCTCGCCCGTGAAGAGCTCGCAGAGGTGCCCCGCCACCGTGGTGGAGCCCACGTCGACCGCGATGCCGTACGCGCGGTCCACGAAGCCGGGCCACGCCGCCACGATCTCGTCGCCGCCGCCCCGCGCGGAGTGCCCGTGCCGCAGCGCGACCGTCGCCTCGCCCTCCCCGCGGGTGAGCGCCTCGTGCACCACGCGCAGCGCGCGCCGCGACACGAGGGGCTCGGGTCGTGCGTGCTGGGTGGCCACGGCCCGGCGCAGCGCGTCGGCAGCGGTCGTGCCGTCGCCGAGTTGCGCCGCGGGCACCGTCACGTACAGCAGCGAGTGGAGCGGGTCGACGGCGAACGACGCGAGGTCCAGGTCCTTGCGCACCACCTGACGGTGCACCTGGCTCGAGGCCGGCACGTCGATGACGCAGTCGCCCTGGATGCGCGCGGCGCAGCCGAGCCGGTTGCCCGGCGCGAGCGGGCGCTTGCCGCGGTAGGCCGTCTCGGTCTCCCCCGGCGCGCTCAGCGCGTCGGGGGACGCGGTGATCCCCCACTTGGCGAACGCCCCGACGCTGGGCGTGATCTGGCACCGGCCGCAGATGCCGCGGCCGCCGCAGACCGAGTCGACGTCGACGCCGAGCCTGCGCGCGGCGTCGAGGACGGTGGTGCCCGACTCGACCCGGGCGTCGAGACCCGACGGCGTGAAGACGACGCGGTGGGTCATGGTCCCCTCATTCTCGCCGCGCGCGCCGGCGCGGCGTCGGGCTCAGCCCTGCGGCGCCTGTCGGGCGCGGCGGCGCCCCTCGCGACCCTCGCGACCGCCGCGCGCACCCGCGGGCTCGTTGGGGTCGCGGTTCGCGCGGATCCACGCCATGCAGTCCTTGTCGTTGCCCGTCAGCACGTCTGCGGCCATCACCATGGTCTTCACCTCGGGGTGCAGGGGGTTCATGATCGCGGACGTCATGCCGGCACCGGCCGCCATCGCGAGGAACGTCCCGGTGATCTGGTTGCGGCCCGGGATGCCGAAACTCACGTTGGACGCCCCGCAGGTCGTGTTGACCCGCAGCTCCTCGCGCAGGCGCCTGATGAGGCGGAACGCGCTGCGTCCCGCGTCGCCGAGCGCGCCGATCGGCATCACGAGCGGGTCCACCACCACGTCGCTGGACGGGATGCCGTGGTCGGCCGCGCGCTCCACGATCTTCTTGGCCACCGCGAAGCGGACGTCGGGGTCCATGCTGATGCCGGTCTCGTCGTTGGAGATCGCGACCACCGCCGCGCCGTACTTCTTGACGAGCGGCAGCACGGCCTCGAGGCGCTCCTCCTCCCCCGTCACCGAGTTGAGCAGCGCCTTGCCCTTGTAGACCCGGAGCCCGGCCTCGAGCGCCGCCACGATCGACGAGTCGATCGACAGGGGGACGTCGGTCACGGACTGCACGAGCTCGACCGCCCGCGCCAGCAGGGCGGGCTCGTCGGCGAGCGGGATGCCCGCGTTGACGTCCAGCATGTGGGCGCCGGCCTCCACCTGCGCGCGGGCGTCGGCCTCGACGCGCGAGAAGTCGCCGTTCTTCATCTCCTCGGCGAGCAGCTTGCGGCCCGTCGGGTTGATGCGCTCGCCGATCATCACGAACGGTCGGTCGAAGCCGATCACCACCTCGCGCGTCGCGGAGGACACCAGGGTCTCGGTCATGGCGCGGTCACTCGTCCCTTTCGCTGTCGTCTTCGGTGTCGTCCAACTCTTCGAGGGCCGCGAGCTCGGCGGCGTCGACCGGCCCGTCCTCCACGTCCTTCTCCCAGCCGCCCGCGTAGGCGAGCTTGCCGAGGCGTTCCCGAGGGTAGTCCACCTCCAGGCGGGCGGCCTCGCGGTGCGCGGCGTCGTCGAGCGAGCCCTCGAGCGGCACGCTCACCCGGCGCCACTGCGCCACGTCCTCGTGCGCGGTGTCGATGTGCGCCTTGCGCTTCGCGCGGTCGATCGCACGCGCGAACTTGGCGCCCAACACGACCTGACGACGGTCGCGGCCCTGCTGCGCGTTGACCTGCGCCGGGATGTCGCGCCAATAGATGACCACGACCTCGCTCGCGTTGCGCGGCATGGGGTCCGGGCGCGCCTAGCCGCGCGCCCGCAGCGCGACGGGCACGGCCTCGGCGAACTCGCCGAGCCCCGTGTGCACGTGCACGAACTCGAGGCCGAGCCTCGCGGCGGCCGCGCGCGCCGCGTCGACGACGTGCCGATCCTCTGACTGGCTCAGCAGCACGACGCGACGATAGTTGCCGAAGTACTGCTCCCTCAGGGCGGGGTGCTCGTCGAGCCCGAGTCCCTGCCAGACGAGCGCGTCGAAGTGCTTGGCGAGGAAGTCGGTGAGGTAGAAGGTGCCGAGCTCCTCCTCGTGCAGGCGCGCGAAGACCGCGGGGCCGGCGAAGAACTCGTAGCAGTGGGCGCCCGGCAGGCGTCGCACGCCCTCGTGTCGCGCGATCACCGCGTCGAGGGCGCCGCCGGTGCCGCAGTCGGCGTACGCGACGAACGTCGGTCGGTCGCCGCGGCGCGAGAGCACGGCGTCGACCTCGGGCGCGATGCGCTCTGGCCTGTTGTGCAGGTTGGCCGGCAGCCACACGATCTCCATCGCGTCCTCCGCGGCACGCCCGAGGACCGCGCGCAACTCCGAGACGAGCGCGCCGCAGGCGATGACGAGCGGACGACGGTCTGGCGACATGCGGGGTCCGCGGGGACCCTGGGGGTCAGGCGACGGAGGGGCCGGGCGGCTCGGCCTTGCCGCGCTTGGCGGCGACGAGACGCTTGGCCGTCTCGGCGGCGATCGCGGCATCGCGACAGTACGCGTCGGCGCCGACCGCCTGACCGAACTCCTCGTTGAGCGGCGCGCCGCCGACGAGCACGATGTACTTGTCGCGCAGGCCCTTCTCCTTCATCGTGTCGATGACGACCTTCATGTACGGCATCGTCGTGGTGAGCAGCGCGGACATCCCGAGGATGTCGGGCTTGTGCTGTTCGAGCGCCTCGAGGTACTTGGTGACGTCGGTGTTGATGCCGAGGTCGACGACCTCGAAGCCCGCACCCTCGAGCATCATCGCCACCAGGTTCTTGCCGATGTCGTGGATGTCGCCCTTGACGGTGCCGATCACGACCTTGCCGATCGGCTCGGCGCCGGTCTCGGCGAGCAGCGGCCGGAGGAGCTCCATCCCGGCCTTCATCGCGTTGGCGGACAGCAGCACCTCCGGCACGAAGAGGATGCCGTCGCGGAAGTCGATGCCGACGATGCGCATGCCCTCGACGAGGGCCTCCTGCAGCACCTTGTCCGCGGACCAGCCACGGTCGAGCAGGATGGTCGTGCCCTCGACGATCTCGGGCCCCAGGCCGTCGTAGAGATCGTCGTGCATCTGGGCGACGAGGTCCTCGTCGCCGAGCGTCGCGAGATCGAGCTCGCCGCCTGCGTCGGACACGGCGCGAGACGCTATCAGTGGCCGCGCCGGTACCACGGCACGGTCTCGGGCGCGAGCGGGGTGTTGCCGAGGATCAGGTCGGCGGCCTTCTCGGCCATCATCATCACCGGGGCGTAGATGTTGCCGTTCGTGACATAGCGCATCGCCGAGGCGTCGACGACGCGCAGGCCCTCCAGACCGTGCACCCGCATGGTGCGGGGGTCGACGACCGAGTCGGCGTCGGTGCCCATGCGGCACGTGCACGAGGGGTGGTAGGCGGTCTCGCCGTCGCGACGCACCCACTCGAGCACGTCCGCATCGCTGCGCACCGCGGGCCCGGGCGAGATCTCGCCGCCGTCGAAGGGGGCGAACGCGGGCTGGGCCAGGATCGTGCGCGCCGCCGCGATCGCCTCCACCCACTCCCGCCGGTCCTCCTCGGTCGAGAGGTAGTTCATCGAGATCCGTGGCTTCACGCGCACGTCGGGCGACGCCACGCGCACGGTGCCGCGGGAGTTGGAGTACATCGGCCCGATGTGCACCTGGTAGCCGTGGCCGCCGGCCGGCGCGGTGCCGTCGTAGCGCACCGCGATCGGGAGGAAGTGGAACATGAGGTTGGGGTAGCGCACCTCGTCGTTGCTGCGGATGAAGCCGCCGCCCTCGAAGTGGTTGGAGGCGCCTGGGCCGCGCCGCGCGAGCCACTGCAGACCGATCCACGGGCGGTACCGCCACTTGAGCATCGGGTTGAGCGACACGGGCTGCGTGCACGCGTGCTGCACGTAGACCTCGAGGTGGTCCTGCAGGTGCGCGCCGACGGCGGGCAGGTGGTGGCGCACCGGGATGCCGGCGTCGCGGAGCCACGCCTCGTTGCCGATGCCCGAGACCTGCAGCAGCTGCGGGCTGTTGAATGCGCCGCCGCAGAGCACCACCTCCCGCGCGCGCACCGTGCGGCGGCGGCGCCCCGGCTGGTCGTAGTGCGCGCCGACGACGCGCCCGCCCTCCACGATGAGCTGCGTGACGAGGGCGAGCGTGCGCACCTCGAGGTTGGGCCGGTGCAGCACGGGGTGCAGGTACGCGCGCGCCGCGCTCAGCCGGCGCCCGCGGCGCAGGTTGCGATCGAAGGCGGCGAAGCCCTCCTGCCGATGACCGTTGACGTCGTCGGTCAGCGGATGCCCCGCCTGCTGCACGGCCTCGAAGAACGCGTCGAACAGCGGGTTGGTGACCGGCCCGCGCTCCATGGCGAGCGGACCACCCTTGCCGCGGTACGGATCGTCGGGGTCCGCGGCGAGGCAGTCCTCCATGCGCTTGAAGTACGGGAGGCAGTGGGCGTAGTCCCACGTCTCCATGCCCGGGTCGGCGGCCCAGCGCTCGTAGTCCATGGGGTTGCCCCGCTGGAAGATCATCCCGTTGATGCTCGAGGAGCCGCCGAGCACCTTGCCGCGCCCCTGCGTGATGCGCCGGCCGTGCATGTGGGGCTCGGGCTCGGTCACGTACATCCAGTCGTAGAGGCGGCTGCCGATGGGGAAGGTCAGCGCGGCCGGCATGTGGATGAACACGTCCCACTTCCAGTCGCGCCGGCCGGCCTCGAGCACGACGACGCGCGTCGACGGATCGGCGCTCAGGCGATTGGCCAGGGCGCAGCCGGCCGACCCACCGCCGACGATGAGGAAGTCGACGTCGTCGCTCATCGGCCGTCGCGCACGACCGGCCGGGCGTCGCTCACGCGGGGAACGCGCCGAGCATCCGCGCCGCGGCCAGCGTGTTCTCCAGCAGGCACGCGATGGTCATCGGACCGGTCCCGCCCGGCATCGGCGTGATCGCCCCCGCCACCGCCTGGACGGCGTCGAAGTCGACGTCACCCACGATCTTCCCGTCGACTCGCGTGACGCCGACGTCGATCACCGTCGCACCCGGCTTCACGTGGCGGGCGCCCACGAGCCGCGCCGCGCCCGCGGCGGCCACGACGATGTCGGCCTCGCGGCAGATGGCCTCCATGTCGCCGGTGAACTTGTGGGCGAGCGTCACCGTGGCGTCGACCCCGCGTCGGCCGAGCAGCAGCATCTGCGGCAGCCCCACGAGCGCGGATCGGCCGATCACGACGGCGCGGCGGCCCTCGGTCGCGATCCCGTAGGCCTCGAGCAGGCGGATCACTCCGAGCGGGGTGCAGGGCACGTGTCCCGGGAGGCCGCGCACGAGCCGACCGAGCGAGCGCTCGGTGAGGCCGTCGACGTCCTTCTCCATCGGGAGCAGGCCCAGCACGTCCTCGGCGTCGACGTGCTTCGGCAGCGGCAGCTGCACGAGGATGCCGTGCACGCCGGGGTCCGCCACGAGCGCGCCGACCGCATCGTGCACCTGCGACTGCGAGGCCGAGCCCGGCAGCTCGACGCCGCGCGAGACCATGCCGGCCTCCTGGGCCTTCTTGTGCTTGCTCGCCACGTAGATCCTGCTCGGGGCGTCGTCGCCGACGAGCACGGTGGCGAGGCACACGGGGGGCGAACCCGCCGCCTCGACCTCGCGTCGCAGCCGCGCCACCGTGGCGTCGCGCAGCGCGACGCCGTCCAGCAGCAGTGCGCCGCCGGGCGTGCGGGTGCGCGCGAGGTCGCCGGTCATCGCCGCGAGGCTAGGAGAGCCCGACGATCTCGCCGCGCTCGTCGAAGTCGATGATCTGCGCCGCGGGCTTGGTGCCGAGGCCCGGCATCGTGCGCATGTCGCCGCAGATCGGGTACACGAAGCCCGCGCCGACCGACGCGCGCACCTCGCGCACCGTGAGCGTGTGGCCCGTCGGCGCGCCGCGCAGCGACGGGTCGCCCGAGATGGACAGGTGCGTCTTGGCGATGCACACGGGCAGGCGGGCGAACCCGTTGTCGGTGTAGGTCTTCAACTGCTTGTTGGCCGTCGAGGTGTACTCGACCTTGGCGGCGCCGTAGATCGTCGTCGCGACCTTCTCGATCTTCTCCTTCAGCGGCGCCTCGTCCGGGTAGAGGAAGTGGAACCCGCTCGGCTCGTTGCAGGCCTCCACCACGGCGCGGGCCAGGTCGGTCGCGCCCTTGCCGCCGTCGGCGAAGTGCGTGCACACGGCGACGCGCGCGCCGGCCGACTCGGCGACGCGGCGGATCGCCTCGTGCTCCGAGGCGTGGTCGGTCGGGAAGGCGTTGATCGCCACGACGGGCGACACGCCGTGCGCCTTGACGTTCTCGATCTGCTTGACGAGGTTGGCCGCGCCGGCCTCGACGTCGCCCGGGTTCTCCTTGAGCAGGTCCTCGGGCAGGGGCTTGCCGGCGACGATCTTGTACTTGCCCGAGTGCGCCTTGAGGGCCCGCACGGTCGCCACGAGCACGGCGGCGTCGGGGCGCAGGCCCGAGTTGCGGCACTTGATGTTGAAGAAGCGCTCGGCCCCCATGTCGGCCCCGAAGCCCGCCTCGGTGATGAGGTAGTCCGCGGTGTGGATGCCGATCAGGTCGGCGACGATCGAGGAGTTGCCGTGCGCGATGTTGCCGAACGGGCCGGCGTGCACGATCACCGGGGTGTTCTCGAGCGTCTGCAGGAGGTTGGGCTTGATCGCCTCGCGCATGATGACCGCCATCGAGCCGGCGCCCTGCAGCTGCTCGGCCGTCACGGGCCTGCCGTCCTCGTCGTAGCCCACGACGATGCGCCCGAGGCGCGCCCGCAGGTCGTCCATGCCGGTCGCGAGCGCCAGGATCGCCATCACCTCGGAGGCCGCGGTGATGTCGAAGCCCGTCTGGCGCACCACGCCGTCCTCCTTGGTGCCCATGCCGATCACCACGTTGCGCAGCGCGCGGTCGTTGACGTCGAGGACGCGGCGCCAGGTGATGTTGTGCAGGTCGAGGCGCAGCTCGTTGCCCTGGTGCAGGTGGTTGTCCACCATCGCCGACAGGAGGTTGTGCGCCGCCGTCACGGCGTGGAAGTCGCCGGTGAGGTGCAGGTTGAGCAGCTCCATCGGGATGACCTGGCTGTACCCGCCGCCGGCGGCGCCGCCCTTGATGCCGAAGGTCGGCCCCATGCTGGGCTGGCGAAGCGCGATCGTCGAGCGCTTGCCGATGTGCTTCATGGCCTGACCGAGTCCGACGGTCGTCGTGGTCTTGCCCTCGCCGAGGGGGGTCGGGGTGATCGCCGTCACCACCACGTACTTCGCGCGCGGGCGCGACTTCAGCGCGTCGATCGCGTCGAGGCTGATCTTCGCGAGGCTCTTGCCGTAGGGCTCGATGTGCTCGGCGCCGATGCCCATCTGCGAGGCGATGTCGGTGAGCGGGAGGGGCGTGCCCTTGCGCGCGATCTCGAGGTCGGAAGGAAACGCCATGGTGCACCCCTGCGTCGTCGGCCGGGCGACGTCGCCCGAGCGGTGAAACGAACCTCCGCACTCTACCCATCCGCGACCGACTGGTACCGTGGCGCCGATGGCCGCGCACCGCTACGACCCATACGCCCGGCTCACGACGCCGATGGTCCGCGACGGCGGCGCGCTGCGCCCCGCGACCTGGGACGAGGCGCTCGACCGCGCGGCGGCGGGGCTCGCGCGGGGCCGCGACGAGCGCGGGCCGTCGAGCGTCGGGTTCTTCTCCTGCTCCAAGTCCACCAACGAGATGAACTTCCTGGCGCAGAAGTTCGCGCGCACGGCGATCGGCACCAACAACATCGATTCCTGCAATCGAACTTGACACGCGCCATCGGTGGTCGGTCTGGCCACCGTCTTCGGAGCGGGGGGCGGGACCTCCTCCTACGCGGACATCGAACAGACCGACGTGATCGTGCTGTGGGGCTCCAACGCCCGCAGCGCGCACCCCATCTTCTTCCACCACGTGCTCCAGGGGGTGCGCAACGGCGCCAAGCTCTACGTGGTCGACCCCCGGCGCACCGAGTCGGCGCAGTGGGCGGACCTGTGGCTGGGCCTCGACGTCGGCACCGACATCGCGCTCGCGCACACCGTCGCCCGTGAGATCATCCACGCCGGCCTCGTGCGCCGCGACTTCGTCGAGCGCGCGACCAGCGGCTTCGCCGAGTACGCCGCCTCGGTCGAGGAGTGGACCCTGGAGCGCGGCAGTGCCGTCACGGGGGTCCCGGCCGACGCGATCCGCGAGTTGGCGCACGCCTACGCCCGCGCCCCGCGCGCCCAGATGTGCTGGACCCTCGGGATCACCGAGCACCACAACGGCGTCGACAACGTCCTGGCGCTCATCAACCTGGCGCTGCTCTGCGGTCACGTCGGCCGACCCGGGTCGGGGCTCAATCCGCTGCGCGGGCAGAACAACGTGCAGGGCGGCGGCGACATGGGCGCGCTGCCCAACAAGCTCCCGGGCTTCCAGGACGTCGAGGACGACGTCGCCCGCGCCAAGTTCGACGCCGTCTGGGGCACGCCCGTCCCGCCGCGCAACGGGTGGAACCTCACCCAGATGTTCGAGGCGATGGGCCGCGGCGATCTGCGGACGCTCTACGTGATCGGCGAGAACCCGGCCCAGTCCGAGGCCGACGGCGCGCACGCCGAGCACCTCCTCGGGAGCCTCGACTTCCTCGTCGTCCAGGACATCTTCCTCACCAAGACCGCGGGCCTCGCGGACGTCGTGCTGCCGGGCTCGGCCTCGTGGTGCGAGGGCGAGGGCACCGTGACCAACAGCGAGCGGCGCGTGCAGCGCGTGCGCAAGGCCCTCAACCCGCCCGGTGACGCCCGCGACGACTGCGCGATCATCGTCGAGTTGGCGCGGCGCATGGGCCGCGACTGGTCGTATCCCACGATGGAGCACGTCTGGGATGAGCTGCGCTCGCTGTCCCCCATGCACGCCGGCATGTCGTACGCCCGGCTCGAGGCGCTCGGCGGCATCCAGTGGCCGTGCTTCTCCGAGGACACGCTCGAGCCCCCGTACCTCCATGGACGGCTCTGGGCGGACGACCCGGCCTCGCGCGGGCGCCTCGCGCCCTTCAGCGTCGTGCGCGACGAGCCTCCCGTCGAGGCGACCGACGCGCAGTACCCGCTGCGCCTGACGACGGGCCGCCGGCTCGACTCGTACAACACGGGCGTGCAGTCCCGCGGATTCGACAGCCCCTTGCGCACGGGCGAGACCGTCGACGTGTCGCCGGAGGATGCCGCGTCGCTCGGCGTCGCGGACGGCGAGACCGTGCGCATCGTGTCGCGCCGCGGCGAGGTCACCGCGCCGGTGCGCGTCGACGAGGGACTGCGGCCGGGGCTCGTGTTCATGACGATGCACTTCCCGGACGAGGTGGACGTCAACCGCCTGACCATCGACGCGACCGACCCGAAGTCAGGAACCGCCGAGTTCAAGGCCGCGGCGGTGCGCATCGAGCGGCTGCCCGTACCCGCGTGGACCTGAAGATCGCGTCGGCGAGCGCGACCGACGCCGAACGCCAGGCAGTCGACGCGCTCCTCGGCCCGCCCCCGGAGGCCGCACGGGGCGCCGAACGGGACGAGCGCAGCCACCGCGTGGCCCGTGGTGGCGCATCGCTGCGCGCGCTGCGCCACCTCATGCTCCCCGTGCTGCACGCGGTCAACGACCGCGTCGGCTGGCTGAGCCGCGGCGCGATCAACTACGTCTCGCAGCGACTCGACGTCGCGCCGGCCGAGGTCTACGGCGTCGCGACCTTCTACGCGCTCTTCTCCACCGCCGAGCGCCCCGCGCGACAGGTGCACGTCTGCGTCGACCTCGCGTGTCGTGCCGCCGGCGGCCACACCGAGGCGGACCTGCCCCCGGGTGCCCACGCCTCCCCCTGTCTCGGTCTGTGCGAGCGGGCCCCGGCGCTGATGGTGCTCGAGGCCGGCGAGCGTCCGACGCGCGCGGTCGAGGCACCCGTCCCGCGCCCCCGCGTCGCCGAGGTCGTCGCGGGTGGGGCGTGCGGCGTCGAGCCGGCGGTCGCGGCCGCCGCGCCACAGACCCCCGACGACTCGCTCGTGCTGCTGCACCGCGTGGGCCGCGTCGCGCCGACGCTCGCGGGCTACCTGTCGAGCGGCGGATACGAGGCGCTGCGTCGTGCCCACGAGATCGGCCCCGCCGCCGTCGTCGACGAGGTGACCGCGTCGGGCCTGGTCGGGCGCGGCGGGGCCGCCTTCCCCACCGGCCGAAAGTGGGCGGCGGTGGCGTCCCAGCCGGCGACACCCCACCACCTCGTGTGCAACGCCGACGAGTCCGAGCCCGGGACCTTCAAGGATCGCGTGCTCATCGAGGGAGACCCGTTCGCGCTCCTCGAGTCCATGACGATCGCCGCCTGGGCGACGGGCTGCGGGCACGGATGGGTGTACCTGCGCGGCGAGTACCCGCGCGCCGAGGCGACGCTGCGGGCCGCCATCGACGAGGCCCGCGCCGCGGGCTGGCTGGGGCCGCGCATCGGCCCGGCCGGCCAGTCCTTCGACGTCGAGATCGTGCGCGGCGGCGGCGCGTACATCTGCGGCGAGGAGACCGCGATCTTCAACTCGATCGAGGGCCACCGCGGCGAGCCGCGCAACAAACCGCCGTTCCCCGTCGAGGTCGGCCTCTTCGGCAAGCCGACGGTGGTGAACAACGTGGAGACGCTCGTCAACGTGCCGGCGATCGTCTCCGGCGGCGGTGCGGCCTACGCGGGGTGGGGCACCGAGGGCTCGCGCGGCCGCAAGCTGTTCTGCCTCTCCGGCGCGGTGGCGCGTCCCGGCGTGTACGAGGTCGCCTTCGGCGCGACGCTGCGCCACCTGATCGACCTCGCGGGCGGCATGCGAGCGGGCGCGACGATGCGCGCGGTGTTGCTCGGCGGCGCCGCCGGGGGCTTCGGCGGCCCCGACGACCTCGCCCGGCCGCTCACGCGCGCGGCCGCCCGCGCGGCCGGCACGACCCTCGGCTCGGGCGTGGTGCTCGTGCTGGACGAGTCGGTCGACCTCGTCGATCAGATGATGCGCATCGCCGACTTCTTCCACGACGAGTCGTGCGGCCAGTGCGTGCCGTGCCGTGTCGGCACCGTGCGCCAACGCGAGGCGCTCGCGCGCCTCGTGGCCGCTCGGGGCGCCGCCCCCGACGCGCGCGCCGCCGACGTCGCCCTGCTCCGCGAGCTCGCGCAGGTCATGCGCGACGCGAGCATCTGCGGTCTCGGACAGACCGCGCCCAACGCGATCGACTCCGCCATCTCGCGCCTCGGGGTGCTCGCATGACCGAGACGACCGGGCTCACCGTGCGACGGTCGGTCGAGCTCACGATCGACGGAGCGCCGGTCACGGTCCCGGAGGGCACGACGCTCCTGCAGGCCTGCCGCTCGCGCGGCACCGAGGTGCCGACCCTCTGCTACGGCGACACGATCACCCCCAAGAACGCCTGCCGCGTGTGCATGGTCGAGGTGGAGGGCTCGCGGACGCTCGTGCCGTCGTGCTCGCGCAAGGCCGAGCCGGGCATGAAGGTCCGCACGGACACCGAGCGGACGCGACACAGCCGCCGCCTCGTACTCGAGCTCCTCGGGTCCTCGGTCGACCTGTCGCTCACCGCCAACGTGGCGCGATGGAACGAGGCGTACGGCGCCGACCCCGCCCGCTTCGGACCGGACGCGGCGACGGTCGCCCAGCCGGTGAAGCGCGACAACGCGCTGTACGTGCGCGACTACGCCAAGTGCATCCTGTGCTACCAGTGCGTCGACGCCTGCGGCGAGCAGTGGCAGCAGACCTTCGCGATCGCCACGGCCGGCCGCGGCTTCGGGGCGCACATCGCGACCGAGTACGAGACGCCGCTGCCCGATTCGGCGTGCGTCTACTGCGGCAACTGCATCCAGGTGTGCCCGACGGGCGCCCTCATGTTCACGAGCGAGCACGACATGCGCGCAGCCGGCACGTGGGACGAGTCCCGCCAGAGCCGCACCGACACGATCTGCCCCTACTGCGGGGTCGGGTGTGCCCTCACCCTGCACGTCCAGGACGACCGGATCGTCAAGGTCACCTCGCCGTCGGACCACTCGGTCACGCACGGCAACCTGTGCATCAAGGGGCGCTTCGGCTTCCAGCACGTGCAGAACGACTGAGGCGACGCGACACGGCGTCGCGGATCCGCGCGTCGAACGAACGGACGTGGGCCTCCGCGAGCGACGCGGCCCGGGTGCCGTCGGCCGCGCGCAGCGCGCCGAGGATCTCGCGGTGCTCGTCCACCGCCTCACCCATGTCGGCGACGTCGGCGAGGTACATGTGCCAGAGTCGGTCGCTCTGCGCGTACAACATGTCGAGGGTGTCGACGAGGAAGCGATTGCCCGCCGCCCGCCAGACGATCTCGTGGCAGCGCCGGTCCACCTCGATGAGGTCGGCGGGCGCGTGCGACGCGCCGCCGGCGAGCACGGCCGCCATCTCGTCCCAGTCCTCCTCGCGGCCGCGCTCGGCCGCGAGGCGCACCGCGTATGGCTCGAGGATCGCGCGCGTCTCGTAGAGCATCGCCAGCTCCGACACGTCGACGCCCGAGACGATCATCCCGCGCCGAGGCATGACGACGATGAACTGGTCGCGCGCCAGGCGCTGGAGCGCCTCGCGGATCGGCGTGCGACCGATGCCGAGCTCTCGCTGCAGGTCCGACTCGGAGACCACGTCGCCCGGCGCGAGCTCGAGCCGCACGATCTTGCGACGGATCGCGTCGTAGGCGCGCCCGCTCAGGGTTTCGCGGGCGTCGCTCATGCTGATATGGTACTGATATACCAGCGGTAAGGGGGCATCCATGAGTCAGGTTCCGTCTCGCGCGAAGGTCGTCGTGATCGGCGCAGGCATCGTCGGCAACTGCCTGGTCGGGCACCTCGCGAAGCTCGGCTGGCGCGACATGGTGCTGCTCGACAAGGGCCCGCTGCCCAACCCGGGCGGCTCCACCGGCCACGCGTCCAACTTCATCTTCCCCACCGACCACAACAAGGAGATGGCGTTCCTCACCCTCGAGAGTCAGCGCCAGTACGTCGAGCACGGGATGAACTCCACGTGCGGCGGCATCGAGGTCGCCCGCGAGCCGCAGCGCCTCGAGGAGTTCAAGCGCCGCATGACGTCGGCGAAGTCGTGGGGCATCGACGCGCGCCTCGTGTCGCCGGCGGAGATCAAGGAGCTCGTGCCGTTCATCAACGAGAAGATCCTCCTCGGCGGCTACTACACGCCGAGCGTGTCGGTCGTCGACTCCCTCCAGACGGGCACCCTCATGCGCGAGTACGCGGTCAAGGAGGCGGGCCTCAAGGTGTTCCCGAACACCGAGGTCACCGCGCTCGAGACCGCCGACGGCACGATCAAGGCCGTCGTGACCGACAAGGGCCGCATCGAGGCCGAGCACGTCGTCATCGCCTGCGGCTGCTGGAGCCCGCGCATCGCCAAGATGGCGGGCGCCGAGATCCCCCTCACGCCCGCCGTGCACCAGATGGCCGACGTCGGCCCGATCGACGTGCTGCAGCAGTCCAACAAGGAGGTCGCATACCCGATCGTGCGCGACATGGACACGTTCTGCTACGAGCGCCAGACGGCCGGCAGCATGGAGGTGGGCTCGTACGCGCACCGCCCGATCTTCCACCACCCGGACGAGATCCCGTCCAACGAGGAGGCGGCGCTCTCCCCCACCGAGATGCCCTTCACGGCGGACGATTTCGACCCGCAGCTGGAGCAGGCCATCGACCTCATGGAGATGCTCGGCGACGCCGAGATCAAGTACGCGATCAACGGGCTGCTCTCGCTCACGCCGGACGGCATGCCCGTGCTCGGCGAGACCCCGGAGGTCAAGAACCTCTGGTCGGCCGCCGCGGTCTGGATCAAGGAGGGTCCGGGCATCGCCCAGCTCGTCGCCGAGTGGATGACCTACGGCTACCCGCACCTCTGCGACCCGCACACGTCGGACATCAGCCGCTTCTACGCGCACGAGAAGACCGAGCACCACATCTACGCCCGATGCGCCGAGCACTTCAACAAGACCTACGGCATCGTCCACCCCCGCGAGCAGTGGGCCTCGCAGCGCGGCATGCGCCGGAGCCCCTTCTACGCCCGCGAGGAGGCGCTCGGCGCCGTGTTCTTCGACGCCCGCGGCTGGGAGCGGCCGCAGTGGTACGAGTCCAACGCCCGCCTCCTCACGAAGTACGCCGGCAAGTGCGAGCCCCGCGCGCACGAGTGGGACGCGCGCTGGTGGTCGCCGATCATCAACGCAGAGCACCTCGCGATGCGCGAGTCGGTCGGCATGGTGGACCTCACCGCGTTCAACGAGTTCGACTTCACCGGCCCCGGCGCCCTCGCGTTCCTGCAGTGGATGTGCGTCAACAACGTGGACGTCCCCGTGGGTCGCTCGGTCTACACACCGCTGCTGACCCCGCACGGGGGCTTCCGCGCCGACCTCACGATCATGCGCCTCGGCGCCGAGCACTTCCGCGTGATCACCGGCGCGTTCGACGGCGGGCGGGACAAGCACTGGTTCCGCCGGCACATGCCGACCGACGGCTCCGTGACGTTCACCGACATGTCGGCCGGCCTCTGCACGATCGGCGTCTGGGGCCCCAACGCCGAGCGGACGATGGCCAAGATCGTCACGGGCGACCACAAGTCGCTCGACGTCTCGCAGGCCGCGTTCCCCTACGGCTCCGTGCGCGACGTGCTCATCGACGGCGCGCCGTGCACCATGTTCCGCATCTCGTACGTCGGCGAGAACGGATGGGAGGTCTACACCAAGATGGAGCACGGCCTGCGGCTGTGGGACGCCATCGCGGAGGCGGGCAAGGAGTACGGCATCGTGCCCGTCGGCATCGGCGTGTACGGCCTCACGGGCCGCATCGAGAAGGGCTACCGCCTCATGGGCTCGGAGCTCGAGAGCGAGTACACCCCCGTCGAGGCCGGGCTCGCGCGTCCCAAGGTCAAGTCGGCCGACTTCATCGGCAAGGCCGCCTACCTCGAGGCCCGCGGGGAGCCTCAGGTCACGACGATGTGCACGCTCGAGATGCTGAGCCACCGCAGCGCGGAGGGGATCGACCGATACCCGACCGGCGGCAACGAGCCGATCCTCACCAAGGACGGCGCGCGCATCGTCGACGCCAAGGGTCGCGTCTCGCGAGTGACCACGGCCGGCGCGGCTCCGTCGCTCGGCACGTACCTCCTCATGGCGTACCTGCCACCGGAGCACGCGGTCGAGGGCAACGAGCTCAAGGTCATGTACATGAACGAGACGTACCCCGTGCGCGTGGCGCGCGTCGGGTCGAAGCCGCTCTTCGACCCCGACGACGCCCGCATGAAGTCCTGACGCGCCGCGCCCCATGCGCATCTGCGTCTGCGTCAAGCGCGTGCCCGCGCCGGGCGCGCGCATCAACGTCACGGACGATGGGCTCGCCGTCGACACGGCGCACCTCGGCTTCACCACCAGCCCCCACGAGGAGTGCGCGGTCGAGTCGGCCGTGCAGCTGGTCGAGGCCCACGGGGGCACCGCGACCGTCCTGACGCTCGGCCCCGCCGAGGCCGAGGAGCAGCTGCGCTACGCGGCGAGCGTCGGCATGACCGACGGCGTCCTCCTCTCGATCGCCGAGACGGAGTGGGATCCGCAGCGCACGGCGCGCGCCATCGCGGCCGCCATCCGTGCGATCGAGGCGCGCGACGGCGCCTTCGACCTCGTGCTCTTCGGCAACGAGTCGGCCGACGGCTGCAACTACCAGGTCGGCGTGCGCGTCGCGCACGCCCTCGGCCGCCCGATGGTCAACGGCGCCAAGGGACTCGAGGTGCGCGACGGCGTCGCACACGTGCAGCGCGAGGTCGACGGCGGTCGCGAGACGTACGAGCTCCCGCTGCCCGCCGCGGTGGGGATCCGCGAGGGGATCAACCTGCCCCGGTACCCGACGATGAAGGGGCGCCTCGCGTCCAAGAAGGCCGCGGTGCAGGTCGTCGCCGCGGAGGGAGACGAGGGCGCGCAGCGCCTGACCCGCCTGCGGCGCCCCGAGGAGCGCTCGAGCACGACCGTCATGCTCGGCCAGGGCCCCGAGGCCGCGCCCGCGGTGGTCGACTTGCTGCAGGAGCTGGGGGTGCTGCGGTGAGCGTCCTCGTCCTCGTCGAGCACGACCGCGGCGTGCTCGCGGACGCCACGCTCGAGGCGATGGCCGCGGCGCGGGCGATGGCCTCGACGCTCGGGGCGCCCGTCGAGGCGCTGTGCATCTCCGCGCAGGCCGACGGCCTCGGCGGCGTGCTCGCGGCCCACGGCGCCGCGCGCGTCCACCACGCGCGCCACGCGATCCTCACCGACTACGGGCCCGAGGCCTGGGGCGAGGTGCGCGCCCAGGCCGTGCGGGCACGCGCGCCCGCCGCCGTGGTCGCGTGCGGCACGGGCAGGGGCAACGAAGTGCTCGCCCAGGCGGCCGCCCGCCTCGATCTCCCGATGGTGGCCATCTGCGGGTCGGTCGATCCGTCGCGCCATGGCGTGACCGCGGTCGCGGTCACGCGCACGCGCTGGGGCGGCTCGCTGCTCGAGGACGCCACGGCCTCCGCGCCCACCATGCTGCTCACGGTCGCCCACCACGCGTACGACGCGGCCGCGCCGGTGGCGCCCGGCGCGGGGGCGGCCGCGGAGCTCACGGTGACGCTCGATGCGTCGCTCGCGCGCAGCGTCGTGCGCGGCCGCACCGAACGCGCCGCGGGCGTCACGCTGTCGACCGCGCCCGTGGTCGTCGGCGGCGGCCGGGGGGTCGGATCGGCCGACGGATTTGCACCGCTGCAGGAACTCGCCGAACTGCTGGGCGGCGTCGTCGGATGCTCGCGCGCGGTGACCAACAACGGGTGGCGCAACCACGCCGACCAGGTCGGCCAGACGGGCACCCGCATCGCGCCCGACGTGTACTTCGCCTGCGGCATCTCGGGCGCCATCCAGCACTGGGTGGGTGCGATGGCGTCGAAGAACATTCTCGCCATCAACACCGACAAGGAAGCCAACATCGTGACGAAGGCCGGATACGCGGTCATCGGAGACCTGCACAAGGTCGTCCCGGCGATCTCGGCCGAGATCCGCCGCCGCCGCGGGCAGTAGTCACACCGCACCCGATTCGGGCGGTGTCGACATGACCGATTCGGCGGTCGGCAACTAGCCTCTAGACGTTGTGCCCCGCATCGGGGTTGACCACTCGAGGGGACACGTGACAGAGATCGAAACCACAGGCGGACGTCGGCGCGGACGGGATCGCCAGGCCGCAGCCGGACGCTCCAAGTTGCCGGAGCAGAAGCCCTTCGCCCAGCCGAAGATGACCTACGGGCCGACCAAGGTGCTCTCCGAGGACGAGGTCGAGGCCATCCACCTCGCCTCCCTCAAGGTGCTCCAGGACCACGGCATCGACTTCCTCGAGCCCGACGCACGCAAGTTGTTCCCCGCAGATGGCGTGAAGATCACCGATGCTCGAGTGCGCTTCGATCCCGAGGTCGTGATGGAGACCATCAAGACCGCGCCGAGTGAGTTCACGCTGCACGCGCGCAATCCA
>CAXRBC010000052.1:0-10264 GCA_964228515.1 Ilumatobacteraceae bacterium | reverse complement strand
CCGTGCCGAGCGGCTTGGGCTCGAACGCGAACGCGACGCCCTTGGGGCGCCCGGTCGTGCCGCTGGAGTACAGCATGTCGCTGCCCTCGACGCGCTCGGGGAGCGGCTCGGCGGACGCTGACGCGACCGTCGGCTCGTAGGGCGCGTGGTGCTCGTCGGCACCGCCGAGCATCAGGCGCAGCTCCACGCCGGGCGTCCCGGGCACGATCTCGCGGGCGAGGGGCGCCATCGCGACCGACGTGATGAAGGCGCGCGCCCCACAGTCGCGCACGATGTAGGAAAGCTCGTCCGCGGTGAGACGGCTGGAGCACGCCGTGTAGACGAGGCCGGCGTAGTGGCAGCCCCACGTGACCTCGAGGAACCTCGGGTGGTTCTCGAGGCAGAAGGCGACGTGGTCGCCGGGCCGCAGGCCCGCCGCGTGGAGGACGCGACTCAGCCGATTGGCCGCCGCGTCGAGCTCGGCGTAGGTCGTGACCGCGCCGGTGTCCGCCATCACCACCGCGGCGCGGTCGGGGGCCGTCGCCGCGATCGCGCCGGGGTACACGTCAGCCCGCCATGTCGGCGAGGACTCGACTGGCGCCCACGAGACGATCCTGCACGACGGCGGCCCGCCCGGCGCAACCGCCCAGGCTGGCGCGGGCGGCGACGTCGACGGCGGCCTGCAGCTCCCGCAATTGGCGCGGCGGCGGGAAGTATTCGTCCTCGTCGACCGCTCGGACCTCCTCGACCCCGTCTCGGGGCGCGAGCGCGGCGATCACCGCCTCGACGAGCTCGTCGGGCGCGGACGCGCCCGCGGTGACGCCGACGACGCCCGACAGGTCGACGGGCAGCTCGTCGGCGCCGTTGACGCGCAGGACCCGGGGACACCCCAGCTCGGTCGCGAGGTGGGCGAGCGCCAGCGTGTTGGAGGAGTTCGACGACCCGATCACGACCATCGTCGCCACCCTCGTCGCGATGGCGCCGAGCGCCCCCTGGCGGTTGGTCGTCGCGAAGCACAGGTCGCTGCGCCCCGGGGCCCAGACGTCGGGATACCGCTCGCGGATCGCATCGGCGACCTTGGCCCACTCGCGGTGGGAGAGCGTCGTCTGGGCCAGCATGGCCGTCGGCTCGGCGTACTCCGGGAGCGCGCGCACGTCATCGACCGTCTCGACGCGGCTAGTGGCGTCGGGCGCGACGGCCATCGTGCCGATCGCCTCCTCGTGGCCCTCGTGGCCGATGTAGATCACGCGGTAGCCCTTGGCGGCGCGACTGCGCACCTCGTGGTGCACCTTGGTCACGAGCGGGCACACGGCGTCCACCACGTAGCTGCCGCGGCGCCTCGCGAGCTCGACGACGGCGGGGGCGCTGCCATGGGCGGAGAGCATGATCGGGCTGCCCTCCGGCACGTCGGCGACGTCGTCGACGAACACCACGCCGCGGGCACGGAAGCGGTCGACGACCGACTTGTTGTGCACGATCTCGTGGTAGCAGTACACGGGCGGATCGAAGGTGCGCACCATCCACGCGAGCGCCTTGATGGCCATCTCGACGCCGGCGCAGAAGCCGCGCGGCGACGCGAGCAACACCTTGTCGACCGGCACGGGCGGAGATTACCGTCGTGCGCCCATCGGTAGCCTCGTCGAGATGACGACGCTGCCCGTGGTGGTGATCGTCGGGAGACCCAACGTCGGGAAGTCGACCCTGTTCAATCGTCTGCTCGGTGAGCAGGCCGCGATCGTGGAGGACCGCCCGGGCGTGACCCGCGACCGCTTCGAGCGAGAGGTCGAGTGGCTCGGACGTCGCTTCCTGATGGTCGACACGGGCGGCTGGATGCCGTCCGGGTCGGCGCTGGACGAGAAGGTCAGCCGCCAGGTGGAGGTCGCCGTGCGGGGCGCCGACCTCGTGGCGTTCGTCGTGGACGTGTCGGTCGGCGTGCTCGACGACGACGAGTCGGTCGCGCGCTGGCTGCAGACCACGGGCAAGGACGTGGTCGTGGTGGCCAACAAGGTCGACACCGAGCGTCGCGAGGTCGACGTCTGGGAGCTGCTGCGGCTCGGGCTGGGCGAGCCCGTGTCGGTGTCGGCCCTGCACGGCCGCAAGGCGGGCGACCTGCTCGACGAGATCACCGCGAGGCTCGGCCGCGCCGGCCGAGCGATCGATGGGTCAGCCCGCGCGGGGGACGATGCGGGCGACGGCGCGCCCACCGATCGGCCGGCTCGGGACGATGCGCCGCGCGTGGCGATCGTGGGTCGGCCCAACGTCGGGAAGTCGACGCTCTTCAATCGGCTCGTGGGGGAGGACCGCTCGATCGTGCACGACATGCCGGGCACCACCCGCGACGCCATCGACACGCGCGTCGAGTGGCCCGACGGACCGATCACCTTCATCGACACGGCGGGCATGCGCCGTCGCAGCCGCGTCGACGAGGCGACGGAGCAGTCGTCCGTCGTGCGCTCCCTGCGGGCCGTGGACGGCGCCGACATCGCGATCCTCGTCGTCGACGCGAGCGAGGGCGTCACGGCGCAGGACCAGCGACTGGCCGAGCGCGTCGACGCCGCGGGATGCCCGGTCGTGGTCTGCCTCAACAAGTGGGACCTGCTGGACGACGACGCCAAGCAGGTGCTGGAGGCCGAGGTGACGCGCCGTCTCGGCTTCGTGGGCGAGGCTCCGATCCTGCGCATCGCCGCGGCGAGCGGGCGCGGCGTGCACCGAGTCGGGGACGCGCTCCGCGAGGCGATGGTGCAGTACCGCCGCCGGGTCCCGACGCGCGACGTCAACAGGGTGATCGCCCGCGCGCAGCAGCAGCAGCCGGCGGCGGCCGGGGCGCGGGTGCTCTACGCGCTGCAGGGCGCGAGTGATCCACCGACCTTCACGCTGTTCGTCAACCGCGAGCTGCCCCCGTCGTACCTCCGCTATCTGGAGCGTGCGCTCCGCGAGGAGTTCGACCTCGGCGCGACCCCGATCAAGATGCGGGTCCGCCAACGGTGAGGGATCGCTGACCGTGCCGTGGTGCGAGCCCTGCGCGCGCTACTGGGCGCCCTCCGCCATGCGCGCGGACGGCGCGTGTCCGTCGTGCGGCGCGGTGCCGGCGCAGGCGGAGGCGTCGGGGCGCCCGCGTCGGGGGACGATCACGGGGGACACGCTCGACCTGCGCTCCCTCGCGCGGTCGGGTGAGCCGGGCTCCGAGCGCGTGCCGGGGCACTTCACGCTGCTCATGGTGTTGCTGGTCGCGTACCTGGGCTGGCGAGTCGTCGATCTCTTCGTCTGACGCGGCGCCGTCGCGACGACCGCCGTCCGCGGATGCGAGCGGCGCACCGTAGACTGACGATCCGCAGCAGCGGGCTGTGGCGCAGCTTGGTTAGCGCGCTTGTCTGGGGGACAAGAGGTCGGGAGTTCAAATCTCCCCAGCCCGACGAGGGATGACGGCCATCCGCACGGCCCGGATGGGCCGTCCGTAGGATTGGTTCCGGTTGGCGCCGCGACCGCGGCGCACGAGGAGGGTCTTGTGTCCACCATCGGCGGGAGGCTGCGGAGCGGCCTCAAGAAGTTCGTGATCCCTGCGATCGTCGCTGGCGCCTGCGCCTCGGTGGGCGGAGTGTTCGTGGCGGGCGCCGCGTCGACCAGCATCACCGCCTGCGCCAAGAAGCCGACGGGTGAGCTGCGCTACGCCGCGAGCGGCGTGTGCAAGGCCAGCGAGACGAAGTTGACGCTCGGGCAGACCGGTCCAGCGGGCGCGACCGGCGCTACCGGTGCCACTGGCGCAACCGGTGCCTCGGGTTCGTACGCCTCGGCCATGACGGTCACCGCGATCGCGGCGGGGTCGGGTCGGCAGTTCGCCCTCGCCGACGCGGGCACGCTCATCACGACGGGTGGCACCGCGGTCATGACGGTGCCCACCAACGCCAGCGTGGCCTTCCCGATCGGCACGCGCATCGATCTCGCGCCCCTCTCCGGTGACCTGTACGTCAGCCCGGCGTCCGGCGTGACGATCAACGGCGTCTCGGTCCAGCTGAGTTTCGACTCGGGCGGCTACCAGTTCGGATCGCTGATCAAGACGGGGACCAACGCATGGATCTTCCTGCGCCCGCTCAACGAGGTCGACTGAACGTGTCGGCGGGAGTCGGCATGCGCACGCGCCACACGGTGTTGGTGGCCGCGGCGGTGGGGCTGCTCGCAGGCGGCGTCGCCGTCGCCCGTGCCACGACGTCCGAGGTGACGGTGTGCGTCACGGCCAAGGGCGCGGGCATGCGGTACGCCGCGAGCGGCGTGTGCAGGGCGGGCGAGACCAAGATCGTCCTCGGCGCTGCCGGTCCTGCCGGATCCGCCGGCGCCGCGGGATCCGCCGGCGCCGCGGGCGGCTATCCCGCGACGATCACCCCGAAGGAGATCAACGGCGCGCACACGCTGGTGTTGTCGGACGCGGGCAAGTTGCTCTACAGCCTCGAGAACACCACGGTGACGGTGCCGCTCGACACGTCGGCCAACTTCGCGATCGGTACGCGCATCGAGCTCGTCAACGCGAAGTACCTGATGTGGGTGACGCCGGCGTCGGGCGTGACGATCAACGGGCTCACGTCCGGCCTGATCCCGCTCGAGCACAAGTCGCAGTACGAGGCGGAGCAGGGCTCGGGAGCGGTCCTCGTCAAGAAGGCCGCCAACGAGTGGTACCTCCTCAAGCCGCTCAAGGAGACGTGATCGCGGCCGCGCCACGACGCGGCCGAGCGGGGGACTGAGACGACGTGTGCGGTCGGTTCGTGCTGTCCACGCCCATCGAGGCCCTCGCGGAGATCTTCGAGGCGGAGATCGCCGCAGACGTCCGGGCGGCGCCGCTGGCCCCGTCGTGGAACGTGGCGCCGACGCGCCGGGTCTACGTGGTGCGCACGCGCGACGGAGAGGCGTCCCGCCGCGAGTTGGCGGTCGTCTCGTGGGGCCTCGTGCCGTCCTGGGCGGCGGACACGTCCCGCGCGGCGAACGCCATCAACGCGAGGCTCGAGACGCTCGCCGAGAAGCCGACCTTCCGCCACCTCCTCGCGCGCCATCGGTGCGTCGTGCCCATGACCGGGTACTACGAGTGGTCGACGACGGGCGGGTCCAAGCAGCCGTGGTACGTGCACCGCGAGGACGGTCTGCCGATCGCCGCGGCGGGACTCTGGTCGCGCTGGCGTGACGGGCTCGAGACGTGCGCGGTCATCACGCGCGAGGCGGATGCGCGCATCGCGGCGATCCACCATCGCATGCCCGTCCCGCTCGACCACGCGGACCTCGACGAGTGGCTTTCGGCGCCGGCGCTACCGCGGCACCTCTGCGAGGCGGCAGGGTCGGCGGGCCTCGCGCTCACGCGCGTGTCGACCCGGGTCAATCGCGTGCGTCACGACGACCCCTCGCTCGTCGAGGCCGCCGCACCCGAGACGCTGTTCGGCTGATCCTCAGCCGGGGTCGGCGACCACCCCGGCGAGACCCGCCCGCCGCAGCGCGGCGCGCTGTGGTCGCGCGTGGCGCTCCAGCTCGGACTGGGGCTGCGCCGGGGCCGCGCGCTCGAAGCGCATCTCCTCCATGCTGTGCATCGGGATCACGTGGAGGTGCGTGTGCGGCACCTCGAATCCCGCGATCGCGAGACCGGCCCGCGCGCAGCCGAAGACCTCGCGCTGTGCGAGGCCCACCGCGTGCGCGACGCGGAACAGATGGTCCCGGGTGCCCTCCGGCAGGTCGAGCCACTGGTCCACCTCCGCGCGGGGGATCACCAGGGCGTGCCCCGGCGAGATCGGGTTGATCGAGAGGATCGCGACGCAGACGTCGTCGTGGACGAGGAAGGTGCCGGGCAGCTCGCCCGCGACGATGCGCGTGAACACCGAGGGCACGCCGACATGGTAGGTGGGTAGCCTCGCCGCGTGGCGGGGAGCCAGTGGTCCTTCGTGACGCGTTCGCGCATCGCCACGGTGCCCAACGCCATCACGCTCGCGCGCCTGGCGTGCCTGCCGGTCGTCGTCGCGTGGTTGCCGGATCGACCGGCCGCCGCCGCCGTGCTGCTAGAGCTGCTCGGCATCACCGACTGGGTCGACGGCTGGGTGGCGCGACGCTTCGGGCAGGGGAGCGAGTTCGGCGCCGTGTTCGACCCGAGCGTGGACCGCCTGCTGCTCTTCGCGGGGGCCGCGGCGGCGACGTGGAACGACGCGATCCCCGCGTGGCTCGGCATCGCGATCCTCGCGCGCGAGGCGCTGGTGGCGGTCATGCTCGCCGGCGCGACGCTCGCGGGGATGGAGCGGTTCCCGGTGTCGATCTGGGGCAAGCGCTACACGTTCGGTCTCATGGTCTCGGTGCCCCTCCTCATCCTCGGCACCTCCGACGCCGCGACGGCCGCCGCCGCGCGGATCGCCGGATGGGTGCTCGTGGCGCCGGCCATCGTGACGTCGTGGCTGACCGCGTTCGGGTACGTCCGTCGCGTGCGTGCGGGCCTCGCTGCGTCGCGCGCGCGTCGGACGGCGGGACGCACGTCGGGCAGCGGGTAGGTTGGCGGCATGGACGTACGCGAGGGGCTGCGGTACTCGAAGGATCACGAATGGGTGGAGCTGCGCGGTACGGTCGCCCGCGTGGGCATCACCGACTATGCGCAGGACGCGCTCGGCGACGTGGTCTTCGTGCAACTGCCCGACGTCGGGCGCACCGTGGCGGCGCAGGAGGGATGCGGCGAGGTGGAGAGCACCAAGAGCGTGTCCGACATCTACGCCCCGGTGACCGGCGCGGTGGTGGCGGTCAATGCGCGGCTCTCTGACGAGCCCGGTCTGCTCAACACCGACCCCTATGGCGACGGCTGGCTCTTCGAGATCGAGACGGCGGGCGCCCCGCTCGCCGCCGACCTCATGGATGCCGCCGGCTACCGCGCGCTGGTCGGCGCCTGAGGGCGCGGGCGGGCGGCGGCGTGAGCTACGTCTTCTGCAACGCCTGCGGGCACCGCAACCCGCCCGCGAGCGCGTTCTGCTCCGCGTGCGGGACCGTGCTCGACCTCCCCGCCCATCGCACCATCCAACTCGCGGCGGTCGACCCGCACATGGACGCCGCGGGCACCGCCGACAACGCCCTCGTGGACCTGGGTGACGCCGCGGAGCGCGGCGTCCTCGTGGAACGCACCGGCGATCGAGCCGGGCGCCAGCACGAGCTCGGCCCAGAGCTCACCCGCATCGGGCGCCACCCGGGATCGGACATCGTCTTCGACGACATCACCGTGTCGCGCGTGCACGCCGAGTTGCGGCGCGGCCCCGCGGGCCTCGTCGTCTCCGACCTCGGCTCCCTCAACGGCACGTACGTCAACCAGCAGCGCGTCGAGAGCGCCGCGCTGCGCCACGGGGACGAGCTGCAGATCGGGCGCTTCCGCATGATCCTGTTCTCCCGCACCGACGCGGGCACTGCGCCGACGGGGAGCCCGCGGTGAGCGAGGACCGCGCCACGGATCGCGGGCACCTCTCGATCGGAGAGGTGCTCGGGCTGTTGCTCGACGAGTTCCCCGACGTCACGATCTCCAAGATCCGCTTCCTCGAGAGCCAGGGCCTGATCGAGCCCGAGCGCACCGCGTCCGGGTACCGCAAGTTCTCCGACGCCGAGGTCGAGCGCCTGCGATTCATCCTCCGCGAGCAACGGGAGCACTACCTGCCGCTCAAGGTGATCCGCTCCCGCCTCGAGTCGGACACGAGCGATGGCCTGGATCGCCCGGAGCTGACCCCGGCACACGGGCTCATCGACGTGCCGGATTCGGTCGCGGCGGGTCATCCATCGGCCAAGGGGCGCCCGCCGCGAGCGGCCGCCACGACGCGCGAGGACGACGCGCCCACCGGCTCCTACTCGCGCGACGACCTGCTGGGCAGCCTCGGCATCTCGGCGTCCGTGCTCCAGCAGATCCGCGCGGCGGGGCTCGTCACGCCCCGCAACGTCGGGGGCACGGAGATCTACGACGAGTCCGCGCGCGCCATCGCGCAGGCCGCGGCGACGCTGCTCGATCTCGGCCTCGACGCACGCCACCTCAAGGGCTATCGGCACTCCGCGGAGCGCGAGATGACGCTCTACGAGCAGCGCGTCGTGCCCTTGATGCGCCAGCGCAGCCCGGGTGCGCGCGAGGACGCCCTCGGCCAGCTGGACCGTCTCGTCGATGCGGGCGCAGACCTGCGCGATGCGATCGTCGCCGCGTCGGTGAAGTCGCACCGGGACAAGGCCTGACGTGGCCGACCTGGTGCTGCTCGCGCTCGAGGGGCTCCGGGTCGAGGCGACCGTCAACGCGCCCGTGATGCTGCTGCGCGAGCAGGGCGGAGAGGCCCGGGTCGTCCCGATCTTCATCGGCGCGCCGGAGGCGAGCGCGATCCAGTACGCGGTCGAGGGCCACGTGCCCGAACGTCCGCTCACGCACGACCTCGCCCTGCTGCTCCTCGAGGAGACGGGTGCGACGCCGGTGCGCGTGGTGATCACGGAGGTCCGCGACCAGACCTTCTTTGCCGAGCTCGAGCTGCGCGTCGGCGACGCCACGCGCACCGTCTCGTGCAGGCCGTCGGATGCGGTGGCGCTCGCGGTGCGCGCCGAGCTGCCCATCCTCGCGACGGCGGAGCTGATGGACGCCGCGGGTCAGCAGATTCCCGCCGCCGAACCCGACGCGGACGAGATCATCGACGACTTCCGCGACTTCATCGAGACGGTGAAACCCGAGGATTTCCAAGCCTGATCGCCGTTGGCGTCACGGGGGTCCGCTCGTAGTCTGACGCGGGATGGGGGAGCGGTGACGACGCAGAGCTTCAGCGGCACGCAGGCCGCGCAGATCGCCGGCATCTCGTACCGACAGCTCGACTACTGGGCGCGCACCAACCTCGTGCGCCCGTCGCTGGCCGACGCGCGCGGGAGCGGCTCGCGCCGGCGCTACCTGTACCGAGACCTGCTCGAGCTGATCGTCATCACGCGACTCCTCGACGCCGGCATCCGACTCGAGTCGGTCCGCGACGTCTTTGCGTACCTGCGTCGACACGTCGACACCGACATCGCGTCGGCCCACATCGTGATCTCGGGTACGTCTGTCGTGCTGTGCCGCGGCGAGGAGCTCATCGACGTGGTGCGCAACGGCCAGGGCGTGCTCAACGTCCTGCCGTTGCAGGGCATCAAGCGCGACGTCGACGCCAAGATCGTCGAGCTGCGGGAGCTCCCCGCACCCGAGCTGGTCCGCGCCGCGGCGCAGTGACGCCGGCGCGACCCGTCGCGGCGCAGTGACGCCAACCTCACCCATCGCGGCGCAGTGACGCCACCCCCACCCATCGCGGTGCCGTGAGACGCGGGCCGCTCGACGCCGCCCACCGCGCGCTCGGCGCGCGGATGGTCGAGTTCGGCGGCTGGGAGATGCCCGTCGCCTACCCGTCGGGCACGGTCGCGGAGCACATGACGTGCCGGTCGGGAGCGGTCGTCTTCGACGTATCGCACCTCGGCACGGTGCGCCTCGAGGGTGCCGGGGCCTTCGAGCGACTCCAGGCCACGCTCACCAGCGACCTCGCGCGCATCGCGCCGGGTCGCACGCAGTACGCGCACCTGCTCGACGACTCCGGTGGGGTCGCGGACGACGTGATCACGTGGTGGGTCGGCCCCGAGCGCTTCGACGTGATGCCCAACGCGTCCAACACGGCCCGCGTCGTGGCGGCCCTCGGCGGACGGGACGTGACGGCGGAGCGGGCGGTCCTCGCCGTGCAGGGACCCGAGGCGCGTTCGCGACTCGCCGAACTGTCCCCGGAGGCGGCCGCGGTGCCCCGCCGCGGAGTCGCCGCCGCCACGCTCTGCGGTGCCGAGGTGATGGTCGCCGGCACGGGGTACACGGGCGAGGACGGGGTCGAGCTCGCGGTCCCCGTGGACGCCGCTGCCCGTGTCTGGGATGCGCTGCTCGGCGCCGGGATCCGGCCGGCCGGTCTCGGTGCGCGCGACACGCTCCGTCTCGAGGCCGCGCTACCGCTGCACGGTCACGAGATCGGCCCCGACATCACGCCGCTCGAGGCTGGGCTCGACTGGGTCGTGGCGTGGCACAAGCCCGCCTTCCGCGGCCGCGCCGCACTCCTCGCGCAGCGGGACCGCGGCATTACCCGGCGCCTGCGGGGCCTCGCGACCGAGGGGCGTCGCCCGCCGCGGGACGGCTGCGACGTGCGCATCGGGGGCGCCGTCGTGGGCCGCACCACCAGCGGCAACTTCTCCCCGGTGCTGGGCCACGGCATCGCCCTCGCGATGCTGCCGCCCGACGTGACCGAGGGATCCTCCGTCGAGATCGACGTGCGAGGTG
>CAXRBC010000051.1:0-4321 GCA_964228515.1 Ilumatobacteraceae bacterium | reverse complement strand
ACTTCGACCTCGCGTTCGTCGCCCCCGCGGGCGTGACCGCGGACGCGCTGCGCCGTGCGCTGCGCACCGCGGCGGGCGCCCTCGCTGAGGACGTCGCGCTCTTCGACGTGTACCGCCGCGACGGCGAGCGCAGCCTCGCGTATCGGGTGCGGCTGCGCAGCGCCGAGCGGACGCTCACCGACGCCGATGTGGCGGGGGTGCGCACGCAGTGCATCACCGCGGCGACCCGGCTCGGGGCCACCCTCCGCGGCTGAGGCGGTGGGGCGCCGTCGCGCGCCCCGTCAGTTGAGCGAGGGGTCGGTGGGGTAGTCCTTCAGCCACGACGTCGCGCCCGGCTGCCGCGCCAGCACGTCGCGCCACAGCGTCGCGGGCGACGCACAGAACACGTCGTCGAAGTCGCGCGACGCGAGCCCCTCCGCGAGGATCCAGCCGTCGATCTCGAGCTCGCCGTCGAGCTGACCCGGGCCCCACCCCGCGTAGCCGCGGAAGACGCGCAGGCGCTCGCACTCGCCCGCGAGGCTCGGGTCCGCGGAGAGATCGACGCTCACGAGCTCGCACGCGCCGCCCCCCGCCCCGGACTGCCCCGCGCTCCGGATCGCCTCGCCCGCGCTCCCGACGCGGCTCGCCCACGGCCGGTCGGCGTCGCGCACGGCGGCGAGCGCCATCAGGGCGCCGGGCTGCACCGGGCCGCCCTCGAACACGCGCCGCGGCTCGTTCGCGCCATCGAGCCATTCCGCGATGCGCCGCCCCGCGTCGCCCGCCCGGTCGATCTGTGCGGCGTCGAGCGAGGCGATCGGACGGGTCAGCACGAGCCCGAATGCGCCGTCGGGGGTGTGATCGAGCACCGCGACGACGGACCGACGGAAGTTGCGGTCCTCCATGAGGGGGCTGGCCACGAGCAGGCGCTGGTGGGCCCGTCCCTGCATGGGGCGACCATAGCCAGCGGGCAGACAGGTGCATGTCTATGCAACCTCCTGTATGATCATGCACATGCTGCGCGTGGGGGTCCTGGGCGCCTCGGGGTATGTGGGGACGGAGCTCCTGCGGCTTCTCGCGGGGCACCCCGACATGGAGGTCGTCTATGCGGCGGGGGACTCGCAGGCGGGGTCGCTCGCGAGCGCCGTCGCGCCGAGCCTCGCTGCGGCGTACCCCGATCTCGTGATCGAGGAGCTGGACGTCGCGCGGGCCCTCGCCTGCGACGTCGTCTTCCTCGCGCTGCCGCACGAGGCCTCGATGGCGATCGTGCCCGACCTCGTCGACCGCGTGCGCCTGGTGGTCGATCTCTCCGCGGCGTACCGCCTCGCCGACGCCGATGCCTACCCGGCCTGGTACGGATTCGCCCACACGTCGCCCGCGCTGCTGCCGCGCGCCGCGTACGGCCTGCCCGAGCTCGGTCGCGACCGGCTGCGCGGCGCTCGCCTCGTGGCGACCCCCGGCTGCTACGTGACCGCGGCGTCGCTCGCGCTGCGCCCGCTCGTCGAGGTCGGCGCGATCGACCCGCGCGGGGTGATCGTCGACGCCGCCTCGGGAGTGTCGGGCGCGGGCCGCACGCTCAAGGCGCCGTACCTCTACGGCTCGGTCAACGAGGACTTCACCGCCTACGGCCTGCTCGACCACCGCCACACGCCCGAGATCGAGCAGGTCACCGGCGCGCAGGTGCTCTTCACGCCGCACCTCGCGCCGATGAACCGCGGCATCCTCGCCACCTGCTACGCGCGCCCCGCGGCCGGTGGCGCGCCGACGACCGCGCAGCTGCTCGCCACGCTCTCCCGGCGCTACGCGGGCGAGCCGTTCGTGGTCGTGCGGCCCGCCCCGCCGTCCACCAAGGCGACGCTCGGCACCAACGCGGCGCACCTCACCGCCCGCCACGACGAGCGCACGGGATGGGTCGTGGTGCTCTGCGCGATCGACAACCTGACCAAGGGCGCCGCGGGCGGCGCGGTGCAGGCTGCCAACGTCGCGCTGGGTCTCGACGAGACCGCGGGCCTCGCCCGCGTGGGGCTCTACCCGTGAGCGCGGCAGCCGGGATGGCGGGCGCGGCGGCGGGCGCCGCGGGAGGCACGGCGGCCAGCGGCTCGGCAGGGACGGCGGCGGTGCTGCTCGAGGCCCTCCCGTACATCCGGCGCTTCGCCGGCGACGTGATCGTGGTGAAGTACGGGGGCAATGCGCGCGCGGGCGCGAGCGGCGGCGAGGACGAGGCGCTCGCGTCCTTCGCCCGCGACGTGGCACTGCTGCACGCCGTGGGCATGCGGCCCGTCGTGGTGCACGGGGGCGGGCCCCAGATCACCCGCATGTCCGAGCGGCTCGGCAAGCAGGCCACGTTCCACCAGGGCCTCAGGGTGACCGACGCGGAGACCATGGAGATCGTGCGGATGGTCCTGCTGGGGGACGTCAACCCGCGCCTGGTCGCGGCGATCAATCGGCACGGGGACCTGGCCGTCGGCGTCTCGGGCCACGACGCCGGCATGTTGCGGGTGACGCGACGCGACCCCGCGCTCGGCTACGTGGGCGACGTCGAGCGGGTCGATCCTGCGGTGCTGCGCGACCTCATCGACGCCGGGCGCATCCCCGTCGTCGCGACGATCGGTACCGACGCCGGCGGCGAGGCGCACAACGTCAACGCCGACACCGCGGCCGCCGCCATCGCGGTGGCGCTCCGCGCGCGCAAGTACGTCGCGCTCACCGACGTCGAGGGAGTGCGACGCGATCCGAGCGACGCGACGTCGCTCGTGCGTCGCGCGACGGTCGCCGAGATGCGCGCCTTGCTAGCGTCGGGCGCCGTGGTCGGCGGCATGATTCCCAAGGTCGAGGGCGTCGTGCACGCCGTCGAATCGGGGGTCGAGCACGGTCACGTCCTCGACGGGCGCGTCCCGCACGTGCTGCTCCTCGAGTTCCTGACCGACGCGGGGATCGGGACCAAGATCACGCGGGCGCCCGAGCCCGCAGGGGAGACCACGCCATGAGCGCCGCACCCGACGTCACGGCGGCCCCGGCCGCGAAGGGCTCCCACGCGTTCGCCGCCTCGCCGATCGCGGCGGCCGTCGCGGGGGGCCGACCCGACTGTCCGTTCATGCCGGTCCAGCCCGCCCCCTCCGTCATGTTCGTCCGCGGCGAGGGCACGCAGCTCTGGGACTCCGAGGGGCGGCGCTACCTCGACTTCCTCTGCGGCGTCGCCGTCACGTCGCTCGGCCACGCGCACCCCGCCGTCGCCGACGCCATCGCGGCGCAGGCCCGCACCCTGCTGCACGTGAGCTCCTACTTCGCGGTCCCCGCCGCGACCGAGGCCGCGGTGATGATCGATCGGCTCGTGGGTGGCGGTGGCCAGGTGTTCTTCTGCAATTCGGGGGCCGAGGCCAACGAGGCGGCGATCAAGCTCTCGCGGCGCTTCGGCGGTCGCGGCCGCCACGTGGTGGTGAGCGCCCTCGGCAGCTTCCACGGGCGCACCCTCGCGGCCCTCGCTGCGACGGGCCAGCCGGCCAAGCAGGAGCCCTTCGTCCCGATGCCCGACGGCTTCCGCCACGTGCCGTACAACGACGCCGCGGCGCTGGAGGCGGCGCTGGACGCCTCGGTGGCGTCGGTGCTGCTCGAGCCCATCCAGGGCGAGGGCGGCGTGGTGCCGGCCGACCCGCAGTACCTGCAGGCGGTGCGGCGCCTCTGCGACGAGCGGGGGATCCTGTTGATCTTCGACGAGGTCCAGACCGGCTTCGCGCGCACGGGCCGCTGGTTCGGCTTCGAGCACGCGGGCGTGCGCCCCGACGCGGTCACGTTGGCCAAGGGGATGGGCAACGGCATGCCGATCGGCGCGCTCTGGGCGCGCAAGGAGGTGGCCGCCGTGTTCCGCCCCGGCGACCACGGCAGCACGTTCTCGGGCACCGCGATCGCTACCGCGGCGGCCCTCGCGACGATGCGGACGATGGTCGAGATGGACGCCCCCGCGGTCGCCGCCGCCCGCGGCGCCGAGCTCGCGGCCGCGGTCGCGGCGATCCCCGCCGTCGAGTACGTGCGCGGCAAGGGCCTCCTGCTCGCCGCCGTCCTGCGCGACGGCCGCGACCCCAAGCCCGTCGTCGCCGCCGCGCTGCGCCGCGGCCTCGTGGCCAACGCCGTCAGCGCGGACGCGATCCGCCTCGCGCCGCCGATCACCGTGTCGTCGGCCGAGATCGCGGAGGCCGTCGCCATCCTCGCGGAGGTGCTGGCGTAGGCGCTGCACCGGCGCACTTCCTCGACGTCGCGGGGCTCTCGCGCGCGTCGCTCGTCGCGGTGCTGACGGTCGCCGCGCGGGCGGCGGGCGCGGGCGGCCGGCGGCGCGGGGACGGCGGGGTGG
>CAXRBC010000050.1:0-3896 GCA_964228515.1 Ilumatobacteraceae bacterium | reverse complement strand
CAGTCCCCGACTCACACCCGTTGTGCCTCGGCATGCCCGGCATGCACGGCACGGCAACTGCGGTTACCGCGATGCAAAAGAGTGACTTGCTCATCGCGCTCGGCTCACGTTTCGACGACCGCGTCACCGGAAAGGTTGCGGCGTTCGCACCCGACGCCAAGATCATCCATGTCGACATCGACCCCGCCGAGCAGGGCAAAGTGCGTCGCCCCGATGTGCCGATCGTTGGTGACTGTCGTTTGGTGATCGAAGAAATCATCAAAGCGTTGAAGGACATGTTGCAGTCGGGCGAGCAGCAAGCCGATGTCGGCCCATGGCGCAGCCGCGTGAGCGGCTGGCGCGAGCAGTTCCCCCTCGCCTACGAGCCGAGCGCGCCCGGCGCGCACCTCAAGCCGCAGTACTGCCTCGAGCGCCTGCGCGACGCGTCGCCCGAGGGCACGATCGTCGTGTCGGGCGTCGGCCAGCACCAGATGTGGGCGAGCCAGTACTGGCGGTTCAACGAGCCGTACACGTGGGTCAACTCGGGCGGCCTCGGCACCATGGGCTTCTCGGTGCCGGCCGCGATCGGCGCGAAGGTGGGTCGCCCCGACCGCACCGTGTGGGCGATCGACGGTGACGGCTGCTTCCAGATGACGGCGCAGGAGCTCGTCACCGCGTCGATCGAGCGCATCCCGGTGAAGGTCGGCATCCTCAACAACGCGTACCTCGGCATGGTCCGCCAGTGGCAGGAGATGTTCTACGGCGAGCGCTACAGCGAGGTGCACCTCGGCCACGTCGTGCCCGACTACGTGCGCTGGGCCGAGGCGATGGGCTGCGTCGGCATCCGCGTCGAGTCGCCCGAGGAGGTCGAGTCGGCGATCGACAAGGCCAACTCGATCAACGACAAGCCGGTGGTCGTCGAGTTCCGCGTCGACGCCGACGAGAAGGTCTTCCCGATGGTGCCGGCCGGCCAGAGCAACGACGACATCCTCCTGCCGCCGAGCCAGTCCGACCGGCGCGAGCGGCTGCGGTAGTCGCCGTGACGACCGTGAACCCGTTCGGCCTGGCCGCGCAGCACCACGTGCTGTCGGTGATGGTGCAGAACCGCCCGGGCGTGCTCGCCCGCGTGGCCAACCTCTTCGCCCGCCGTGGCTACAACATCTTCTCCCTCGCCGTCGCGCCGACCGAGCAGGACGAGTACTCGCGCATCACGATCGTGGTCGACGTCGAGTCGGCCCCGCTCGAGCAGATCGTCAAGCAGCTCTTCAAGCTCGTGGACGTCGTGCGCATCAGCGAGCTCGACCCGCGCCACTCCGTGGAGCGCGAGCTCCTGATGGCCACCGTGCGCGCCACCCCGGAGCAGCGCGGCCAGGTGGTCGAGCTGACCAACATCTTCGAGGGCACCATCGTCGGCGTGGGCGCCGAGGCGCTCACCGTGAGCCTGGACGGCAGCCCCTCCAAGATCGACGACTTCATGGCCCTCCTGGGCCAGTACGGGATCGTCGAGTCGCAGCGCACGGGGCGCATCGCCCTGCCGCGCCTCGACCGGGGGGCCCGCGTGCGCGCGGTGCCCGGGACCACCACCAAGGGAAAGGCCAGCTGATGCCCGCCAACGTGTACTACGAGAAGGACGCCGACGCGTCGATCATCGCCCGCAAGAAGGTCGCGATCGTGGGCTACGGCAGCCAGGGCCACGCCCACGCGCTCAACCTCAAGGACTCGGGCGTCGACGTGGTCGTCGGCCTGCGCGACGGCTCGTCGTCGAGGGCCAAGGCCGAGGCCGCGGGGCTCAAGGTGCTGCCCATCGCGGAGGCTGCGAAGTGGGCGGACGTGATCATGCTGCTCGCGCCGGACACCGAGCAGAAGCGCATCTACGACGAGTCGATCCGCCCCCACCTGACCGACGGCAAGGCCCTCGCGTTCGCACACGGCTTCAACATCCGCTTCGAGCGGATCGCGCCACCGAAGGGCGTGGACGTCATCATGATCGCGCCCAAGGGTCCCGGCCACCTCGTGCGCCGCACCTACACGGAGGGCGGCGGCGTGCCGGCGCTCATCGCGGTCTCGCAGGACGCGACCGGCGGGGCCAAGGCGCTGGCGCTCAGCTACGCCCGCGCCCTCGGCGGCGCGCGCGCCGGCGTGATCGAGACGACGTTCACCGCGGAGACGGAGACTGACCTCTTCGGTGAGCAGGTCGTGCACTGCGGCGGGCTCACCGCGCTCGTGCAGGCCGGCTTCGAGACCCTGGTCGAGGCTGGGTACGCCCCCGAGATGGCGTACTTCGAGTGCCTCCACGAGGTCAAGCTCATCGTCGACCTGATGTACGAGGAGGGGATCGCGGGCATGCGCTACTCGATCTCCGACACCGCCGAGTACGGAGATCTCACGCGCGGGCCGCGCATCGTGGACGCCGAGACCAAGCAGCGGATGCGCAAGATCCTCGAGGAGATCCGCTCCGGCCGGTTCGCCGAGGAGTGGATCGCCGAGAGCGACGGCGGCCGCACGCGCTTCTCCGAATTGCGCAAGGCCGGGCAGAACCACCCGATCGAGAAGGTCGGATCGCAGCTGCGCGCGATGATGCCCTGGATCTCCAAGGGCAAGCAGAAGGTCGCGGAGGTCTCGGGGGGCTGAGGCCCGCGAGACGAGGCGCAAAAGCCGAGTTGTCTGGTCGGGATTCGGCGGGTAGCGTCGCACGCATGAGCGACCAGCGAGGCTTCGAGACCAGGCAGATCCACGCGGGCCAGGAGCCCGACTCGGCCACCGGCGCGCGCGCCGTGCCGATCTACCAGACGACGTCGTACGAGTTCCGCGACAGCCAGCACGCGGCCAACCTCTTCGCGCTCGCAGAGGTGGGCAACATCTATACGCGCATCATGAACCCCACGCAGGGGGTGCTCGAGGCGCGCCTCTCGTCGCTCGAGGGAGGCGTCACGACGGCGGTCGGCCTGCCCGGCGCGCTGGCGGTCTCGAGCGGACAGTCGGCCGAGCTCCTCGCGATCCTCACCCTCGCCGAGGCGGGCGATCACGTCGTGTCGTCGCCGAGCCTCTACGGCGGCACCTACAACCTCTTCCACTACACGCTGCCCAAGATGGGGATCGAGGTGTCGTTCGTCGACGACCCCGACGACCTCGACGAGTGGCGCCGCGCCGTCCGGCCCTCCACCAAGGCCTTCTATGGCGAGGTGCTCGCCAACCCGCGCAACAACGTGCTCGACATCGAGGGCGTCGCGCGGGTGGCCCACGAGGCGGGCGTCCCGCTGATCGTGGACAACACGGTGCCGACCCCGTACCTCATCCGCCCGATCGAGTGGGGTGCCGACGTCGTGGTCCACTCGCTCACCAAGTTCATCGGCGGCCACGGCACGTCGATCGGCGGGGCGATCATCGACGGCGGCACGTTCGACTTCGGGGCCTCCGGGCGATTCCCCAACTTCACCGAGCCCGACCCGAGCTACCACGGCCTCGCGTACTGGCCCGCGCTGGGCAAGGGCTCGTACATCATCAAGGCCCGCGTGCAGATGCTGCGCGACCTCGGTGCGGCGGTCACGCCGTTCAACTCGTTCCTCTTCCTCCAGGGCCTCGAGACGCTGTCGCTGCGCATGGAGCGCCACTTCGCCAACGCCCAGAAGGTCGGCGAGTACCTCGCGGGCCGCGAGGAGGTCCTGCGCGTCAACTACGCGGGCCTCCCGTCGAGCCCGTGGCACGAGCGCGCGACGCGGTACGGCCGCGGGCGCGGCTACGGCTCGGTGCTCGCGTTCGTGATCGACGGCGGCCGAGACGCCGGGCAGCGCTTCGTCGAGGCCCTCGAGCTGCACAGCCACGTGGCCAACATCGGCGACGTGCGCAGCCTCGTGATCCACCCCGCGTCCACGACGCACAGTCAGCTCACCGAGGACGAGCAGCGGGCCACGGGCGTC
>CAXRBC010000049.1:0-2986 GCA_964228515.1 Ilumatobacteraceae bacterium | reverse complement strand
GACACCGCCTTCGCCGAGGCGGCGCGCCACTCCGACGCCCGGGTCCGCACGATCGCGTCGCGCGGGCTCGGACGGAGCCGCGACCCGAAGTTCGCCGCCCGGTCCGCGCTCGACCCCGTGCCACCGGCGCCAAGCGGGGTGGAGCCGGCGTGGCGGCTCCGCGTCCGTGCGCTCCCCGGGCTCCGCGACGACTGCCCCGCCCTCCGCCTCGCCCTGATGGACAGCGCCTGGGCGGTGCGTCTCCGGGCGGCCGACCTGGCACGGACGAGCTGCGCGGGGGACGAGGCGCTCGTGCAGACGCTCATCCGATGGAGCGATCGACGCCCGTCGGAGACGGCGTCCCGGCGGCGCGGCGAGGGCTCGTGGCATGCCGCCGCGCATGCGGTCGTCGCGCTCGCGCGGCTCCGGCCG
The DNA here is from genome assembly GCA_964228515.1 of Ilumatobacteraceae bacterium. Classification (GTDB taxonomy): domain Bacteria; phylum Actinomycetota; class Acidimicrobiia; order Acidimicrobiales; family Ilumatobacteraceae; genus CAXRBC01. The sequence continues at coordinate 2,575 of CAXRBC010000049.1, read as the reverse complement.
GATGCGGTGCGCACCGTCCTCCCGGAGCTGCTCCGCCACCCGCAACCGGAGCTTCGCCGCTACGCCACGCAGGCCGCGGCGATCCTCGAGGACACCACCGTCCTGCGCGCCATGGTCGAGGATCTCGACGACAACGTCGCCGAGGCCGCGATCGAGGCGCTCGCGTCGCGCACCGGCCATGCGGATGATGCCCGCTACGTGGCCGCCCTTCGACGCGACGGCGCCCAGGCGGTGCGCGCCGCGGCGACCGCCCTCCGCGGGAGCACACTCCCCGCGGCGGCACCCGCCGCCCGGCAGGCCTTCGACCGGTTCGTCGCCCGCGACGATGCCTCCGCCCGCGACGCGCGTGTGGCGCTCCTGGCGGTGCTCGGTCGACCGGCCTCGGAGGATCGGCCACCGACGGAGCGGGTCGTCCTCCCCCGCGACGCGGTCCGCCTCGCGCTCGGCGACACCGTGGTGCTCCGCGTGACGATGGCGACGGCGAGCGGCGGGGGGCGCTTCGACGTGCGCCTGCGCGGCGACGTCGCCCCGATGATGGCGGCGCGCCTCCTCGCACTCGCGACGTCGGGATACTACGACGGCCTCACCTGGCACCGGGTCGAGCCCGATTTCGTGATCCAGGGCGGAAGCCCCGGCGCGAACGAGTACGTGGGGTGGCGCGAGACGCTGCGCGACGAACTCGGCACCGTCTCGCACCGCCGCGGCACCGTCGGGATGAGCACGCGCGGCCACGACACCGGGGACGCGCAGTGGTTCATCAACCTGCGCGACAACGCGCGCCTCGATGCCGACTACACCGTCTGGGCGGAGGTGATCGCCGGCATCGACGTGGTGGACGGCATCCTCGAGGGGGACCGCATCCGCTCGATCCGTCGGCGCCGCTGAGTCAGAACGTCACCTGCCAGGTGGCGAGGAACGTCGCCGGCGCGACCGGGAAGAGGTAGCGCGTCGTCCCGTCGTGGTACCCCGCCGCGTACGCCGTGACGGAGAGCAGATTCTGCCCCTGGAGCCGCAGCTGCTGACGGCCCACGGGGATCGTGATGCCGCCGTCGAGCACGGTGAACGCGGGGATGGAGAGGGCGGCGTTCCCGTCGTTCGCGAGGAACGAGCGGCCGACGTGGCGAGCCCCGAGGGTCACGAAACGCCCCCTCGGCCCCGACCAGGTCGTCTGGAGATTGGCGGTGACGGCCGGCGTCAGGAGCGGGGGCACGTCGCGGTAGGTGACCCCCGCCGTCTCGTCCACGTACTCGGCGATGCGGGCCCGCATCCAGACGAGGTTGCCATCGACGCGCCACGTCGGAGCGGGCGTCCAGCTCCCCTCGAGCTCCATGCCGGCACGCGTCGACCGCGGCACGTTCCGTCGGAGCGGGCTCCCGGTGATCGCGAGCGCGCCGATCGCGGCGATCTCATCGCGGAAGCGCATCGAGAAGAGGTTCACCGCCACCGTCCCGCGCGCCCCCGCCTGTCGCACCCCGACCTCCACGTCGGTCACCTGCTCGGGCCGCACGCGCGTGAGCGGGAGCACCTCGGCCGCGGTCGCGGCGTCGAGGTCGTCGGCACCGGCGAAGAGGTCGACGCGCGTCGGCTCCCGCGAGGCGCGCCCGACCGACGCGTGCAGGGGACGGGCCGCCCCCGCCTGCCACGTCACCCCGAGCTTCGGGTTCGCGAAGCGCCACGTCACCTCGGGGGAGCCGATCTCGACACCGGCGCTCGGCTCATATCGGAAGGAGGCCTGCCGCAGCTGCAGGTCCGCCACCCACTCGAGCGCGCCGTGCCGGCCGACCGCCTTGGCGAAGGCGCTCTGTTCGCCCTTGTGTCCGGTGTTGGCGTAGACGTCGGTCGCGAGGACGGGACGGATCCGCAGGCTGTGCTCGCGCGCGTAGTCGCTCACGTGTCCCCCCACCGACCAGTCGATCGCGCCCGCCGTCCAGGTCGCGGTCGAGAGGAGCCCGACCCAGGTGTGGTCGAGCCCGAAGTTCCAGAGGTCGTCGCCCACGGCGACGTCATAGGTCCCGCCCGCCGCGTTGCGATAGAGCGTCGTCGTGATCGCCGCCGCGCGGCCGAGGCTCCGCGTGTGCTGCAGGCTCAGCATCGACTGCGAGAAGTCGTCGCGCTCGTCGGGGGACATCGGGTTGGTGCGCGGATCGACGGCAAGGTCGGCCTCACTCGCCGCGTAGTAGGCGAGCTGCATCTGCGAGCGGCCCGCGAAGCCGGTGACCTTCACGACGTCGCGGTCGCCGAACCACGCCGCACTGCCGAAGGCGGAGCGCGCGTCGTTCCCCGAGTTGATGCGGTACCCATCGGTCGTCTGCGCGGTGGCACGACCGTACGCTGCGAACGACCCGCGCACCCCACTCGCCGCGGCCGCGCTCACCCGACGCGTCCCCCCGCTCCCCGCGGTCACCTCGGCCTCGCGGAACGCCGCAGTGGTCGCGAGCGGGAGCGACTCGAAGCTCAGCGCGCCGGCGAACCCCGCCGGCCCGAAGCCGCTGCCGCCGACGCCGCGCTGCACCCGCACCGAGCCCATCGAGTGCATGAAGTCGGGGACGTTCGAGAAGTAGAGGACCTGGTCCTC
>CAXRBC010000048.1:0-3332 GCA_964228515.1 Ilumatobacteraceae bacterium | reverse complement strand
CTGCGCCTCCGTGGTGCCGACGACCGCATCGAGCGCCACGTCACAGATCACCGTGCCCGTGAGGGTGGCCCCCTCGAGGTTGGCGCCCGCGAGGTTGGCCGCCGTGAGGTCGGCGTTGGTGAGGTTGGCCCTCGCGAGGTTTGCGCCCGTCAGGTCGGCGCGGATCAGCACGGAGTTCGCGAGGTTGGCCCCCGCGAGGTTGGCCCCCGCCATCGACGCGACGCTGAAGTCGACGTAGTCGAGCTGCAGGCGCGACAGGTCCGCACCCACGAGGTTGGCGAATTGGCACTGCGCCAACTTCACGCACGACGTCTCGAGCACCGTCGTCGAGGGCGCGACGGTCGTCGTCACGACGGTCGTCGTCGTGGTCGTCGTACTCGTGGTGCTCGTCGCGCTTGCCTCAGCGGGCCGGGCCGCGGTCGTCGTCGGCCCGTTCGTCGTCAGCCCCGACGTCGTCGACCCGTCGCCCCGGGGCGTCGACCCCGTGTCGTCACCCGCGCCGTCGCCCCCCGCCGCGCAACCCGCGGCCAGCAACGATCCTGCGATCACCCACGGCAGCGCCCGGCGCATCACATGCGACACCCGCAACACGGTAGTTCCGCCCCGGCGCACGATCGCGCCGCCACACTAGGTACGTGATCTTCGCCGCCGACGACCCCGTGGGCATCGCGCGCTTCCTCACGCGCCCCGTCGTCGCCGTCCTCATCGTCGTCGGATGCTTCCTCCTCACGCGCATCACGTATGCCGTCCTGCGCACCACCGTGCGCCGCATCGCCGACCGCCCGCCGTCGCAGGCCGCTCGCTGGTGGCGCAACAGCGTGCGCCGCATCGGCGCCGAGACCCTCGAGGCCGGGCAGCACCGTCGCGGCCAGCGCATCGACGCCGCCACGCGCATGCTGCACCACTTCGTGAGCCTCGGTCTCTGGGTCATCGCGGTCATCGCCGTCTTCCACGTGCTCGCGCTCAACGCCGCGTTCTTCCTCACGAGCGCAGGGTTCCTCGGCGCCGGCCTCGCCGTCGGCGGCCAGCACCGCGTCAACGACTACCTCACCGGTCTCGCCGTGCTCCTCGAGGACCGCTACGGCGTCGGCGACGAGGTCGAGGCGGAGTTCGGCTGGGGCCGCCCCGTGCGCGGCGTCGTCGAGCACATCGGCATGGTCACCACGCGCCTGCGCGACGGCGTGAGCACGATCCACCTGCCGCACAGTTCGCTCGACCGCGTGCGCAACCTCAGCCAGGAGCCGGTCTCCTCGCGCATCAGCGTCCCCGTCGACGCGAGCGCGACGAGCGTGTCGTCCGCGGTGCGCAACCTCGCGGGTTCACCGGGGCTCACCACCGTGTTGTTCGTCGACGAGATCGCCGCGGCCGGGCCCGCCGACGGCGACCGCGTGGAGCTCAACGTGCGCACGACCCGACCGCTCTCCGACACCGAGCGCGAGCTCCTCGTGCAGCGCGCCTCGGAAGTACTGTCGAAGCATCCGTAGCGCGCTCCTCGCCGCACTCACGCTCCTCGGCACGCTCGCCGCGCCCGCCGGCGCCGCGACGGCGACGGACACCCCCGACCCGCGCACCGATCCCGCCGCCGGTCGCGCGCCGCGCTACGTCTTCCCCTTCGCCGGCGTCCCCGTCACCTACTCCCGCGACCACATCGACTACCCCGCGACCGACGTCCACGGCTGCTACGCGCGCGTGCTCGCCCCCACCTCCGGCGACGTCGTCGACGTCCAACGCCGCGACCGCTGGGACCCCACCGTCGACGCGCCCGGCACCCGCGGCGGCCTCACCGTCACCATCCACGGCGACGACCGCGTGCGCTACTACTTCGCCCATCTCGGCCGCGTGAAGGTCGTCGAGGGCCAGCGCGTCGAGCCCGGCACCTGGATCGGCGTCATGGGCTCCTCCGGCAACGCCCGGGTCACCAAGTGCCACACGCACCTCGGCATGTCCCGCATCTGCCCGCAGGACGAGTGGCAGGTGCTGCGCGGCGAGATCTGGCCCTGGCGATTCCTCGACGCCTGGCGCCGCGGCGTCCAGCGCTCCCCGACCGACGCCAAGAACCGCGCATACGCCGCCGACCCCGCCGCGTGCGAGCGGGCCGCGGGGGACGGCTGACCCGCACGATGCCGATCGACAACGTCCTCCTCGTCACGCTCGACCAGTTCCGCGCCGATCACCTCTCCGCCGCGGGCCACCCCGTCGTGCGCACGCCGCACCTCGACGCGCTCGCGCGCGACGGCGTGAGGCTCGCGCGCCACTACAGCCAGTGCGCCCCGTGCTCGCCGGGCCGCGCGAGCCTCTACACCGGCACGTACCAGATGCAGCACCGCGTCGTCGCCAACGGCACGCCGCTCGACCACCGGCTCGACAACGTCGCGCGCCTCGCCCGCCGCCACGGGCACGACCCCGTCATCTTCGGCTACACCGACCAGGGCGTCGACCCGCGCGCCACCGCCTCGCCCGACGACGAGCGGCTGTCCACCTATCAGGGCGTGCTCCCGGGCTTCCACCGCGTGCTCAACCTCTCGGAGCCGTACGCCGCGTGGCGCGACTGGCTCGTCGCGCGCGGTCACCGCGCGCTCCCCGACGGCCACGTCCCCCTGCTCGAGACCGAGCCCGAGCGTCACGAGGAGGAGAGCATCACGGCGTTCCTCACCCAGCAGTTCTTCGCGTGGCTCGACGCTCGCCGCGGTCCGTGGTTCGCACACCTCTCGTACCTGCGGCCGCACCCTCCGTATGCGGCCGCGGGCCGCTGGGCGCGCGAGTACGCGCCCTCCGCGATGCCGCCGGCGATCGCGCCGGTGGCGCGCGAGGCGCGCCACCCCTTCCACGACGCGGCGACACGGATGCCCGGATGGGCCGCCCCGCCCGACGAGGCGGGCGTGCGCGAGCTGCGCGCGCAGTACTGCGGCATGGTCGGCGAGGTCGACGACCACGTCGGGCGCATCGTGGCGCGGCTGCGCGAGCGCGGCGAGTGGGACTCGACGCTGATCGTCGTGACGGCCGACCACGCCGACCAGCTCGGCGACCACGGCCTGGTGGAGAAGCTCGGCTTCTTCGAGCACAGCTACCACATCGTCGGCATCGTGCGCGACCCGCGCCGCCCCGAGGGTCACGGACGCGTCGTCGACGCCTTCACCGAGACCGTCGACCTGCTCCCCACCATCGCCGAGGCCATCGGTGCGCCGGTGCCGCTGCAGTGCGACGGCATGCCGCTCACCGAGTGGCTCGCGGGTGCGACGCCCGAGCGGTGGCGCACCGCCGCCGCGTGGGAGTTCGACTGGCGTCACGTCTACGTTTCCGACGACCCCGCGGGTGCGGCGCGCAACTGGCCC
>CAXRBC010000047.1:0-4252 GCA_964228515.1 Ilumatobacteraceae bacterium | reverse complement strand
CTGCTTGAAGGCGTGGGATCGCGTGTCGTCGATCTCGAGGAGGAACATCACCTCGTAGCGCAGCTCGCTCACGTCCACCTCGCCCTCGGCGGCGGTGCGGCGCGAGACGGCGATCAGCTGCTCGGTGTTGGGTCCCGCGACCTCCCGCGGCTCGGGGAGCGGCTCACCCGCCACCACGTGCAGCGCCGCATCGAGGAAGAGCAGGTAGCCCGCCCCTCCGGCGTCCACCACGCCCGCGTCGCGCAGCACGGGGAGGAGGTCGGGCGAGCGCGCGCGGGACGCGCGTCCCGCGTCGCGCGCCGCGCGCCGCAGGTCGGCGAGCCCCGCGCCGCGCCCGCCCGCCGCGGCCGCGGCCTCCGACGACTCGCGCCCGCCCGTGAGGATGGTGCCCTCGATGGGCTTGCGCACGGCCTCGTAGGCCGCGGCCGACGCGGCGCCGAGCGCGGACGCCACCGTGGAGGGCCCGTGGTCCGCGGCGTCGCGCATCGTGGCGGAGATCCCGCGCAGCACCTGGCTGAGGATCACCCCGCTGTTGCCGCGCGCGCCCATGAGCGCGCCGTGGCTGATGGCCTTGCACGTCGCCGCCAGGTCCGCCGTGGCGCCGCCGCCCGCGTCGGGCCCAAAGGCCTTGTCGAGTTCCGCGACCACCGCGTCGAGCGTGCGCGCCATGTTGGTGCCCGTGTCGCCGTCGGGCACGGGATAGACGTTCAACTTGTTGAGGTCCGCCTGGTGGCGCTTGAGCGTGTCGCGGAACGTCACCACCGTGTGACGCAGGGCATCCGCGCCGAGCCGATCCAGCGCAGGCACGCGGTCAGCGTACCCGCGGCATTGAGCGGCCTTCCGAGCCGGTGGTACCGTCGGGCGCGTGCAGGGCGTGATCAAGGCGTACGACCCGCGCTCGCGCGACGGGCTCGTCGTGCGCGACACCGACCTCGCCGAGTACGAGCTCGCACCCGACGCGCTCGACGGCTCGATCTTCAGGATGCTGCGCCAGGGCCAGCGCGTGACGTTCACCCTCGACGCCGCGGGCCGCGCCACCGCGCTGCGCCTCGGATCGGAGCGGGACATGGGCACGCCGGGGCACTGACGCCTCGCCGCCCGCCCGCCCCGCCACCCGCGCACGCCCGACCCCCGAGGCACCCGTGACCGCCACCGCCACCGCGGGTGCCCCCACGCGCAACGCGCGGCTCGTCGCGTGGGTCGACGAGTGGACCCGCGTGCTGCAGCCCCGCGACGTGCGGTGGTGCGACGGCAGCCAGGCCGAGTACGACGCGCTCTGCTCCGAGCTCGTGCGGGCCGGCACCTTCGTGCGGCTCGACGACGCGAAGCGCCCCAACTCGTACTGGGCCCACTCCGACCCCGGCGACGTGGCCCGCGTCGAGGACCGCACCTACATCTGCTCGGCCCGACGCGAGGACGCCGGCCCGACCAACAACTGGCGCGACCCCGCCGAGATGCGGCGCGAGCTCGGGGCGCTCTTCGCCGGGGCCATGCGCGGCCGCACGCTGTACGTGGTGCCCTTCAGCATGGGCCCGCTCGGGTCGCACATCTCGCACATCGGCGTGCAGCTCACCGACTCCGCCTACGTCGCGGTCAGCATGCGCATCATGACCCGCATGGGCGCGGGGGCGCTCGAGGCGCTCGGCGACGGCGACTTCGTCCCCTGCGTGCACTCCGTCGGCGCCCCGCTGGCGGACGGCGCCGCCGACGTGCCCTGGCCGTGCAACCCCGACAACAAGTACATCGTCCACTTCCCCGAGACCCGCGAGATCTGGTCGTACGGATCCGGCTACGGCGGCAACGCGCTGCTCGGCAAGAAGTGCTTCGCCCTGCGCATCGCCTCGGTGATGGCCCGCGACGGCGGCTGGCTCGCCGAGCACATGCTGATCCTCAAACTCACCAACCCCGCCGGTGAGCACCGGTACGTCGCGGCAGCGTTCCCTTCGGCCTGCGGCAAGACCAACCTCGCGATGATCGTCCCCACGATCCCGGGCTGGAAGGCCGAGACCGTCGGCGACGACATCTGCTGGATGAAGTTCGGCGACGACGGCCGCCTCTACGCGATCAACCCCGAGGCCGGCTTCTTCGGCGTCGCGCCCGGCACCGGCCACGACACCAACCCCAACGCGATGCGCACCCTGTGGGGCAACTGCCTCTTCACCAACACGGCGCTCACCACCGACGGCGACGTCTGGTGGGAGGGCATGACGCGCGAGGCGCCCGCCCGCGCGACCGACTGGCGCAACGAGAGCTGGACCCCCGAGCGCGACGCCCCGGCCGCGCACCCCAACGCGCGCTTCACCGCCCCCGCGGGCCAGTGCCCCTCCATCGCCCCCGAGTGGCAGGACCCGCGCGGCGTGCCGATCTCCGCGATCCTCTTCGGCGGCCGCCGCCGCAGCACCGTCCCGCTCGTCACCGAGGCGTTCGACTGGCGCCACGGCGTGTTCCTCGGGTCGATCATGGCGAGCGAGACGACCGCGGCGCAGGCCGGCGCCGTCGGCAAGTTGCGCTTCGACCCGATGGCGATGCTCCCCTTCTGCGGGTACAACATGGCCGACTACTTCGCGCACTGGCTCCGCGTCGGCGCGGGCGCGGACGCCGCACGCCTCCCGCGCATCTTCTTCGTCAACTGGTTCCGGCGCGACGCATCCGGCCGCTACCTCTGGCCCGGCTACGGCGAGAACTCCCGCGTGCTCAAGTGGATCTTCGAGCGCCTCGAGGGCACGGCCACCGCGCGCCGCACCGCGATCGGCATGCTCCCCACTCCCGACGCGCTCGACACGAGCGGGCTCTCCGTGCCGGCCGACGACCTGCACGCGCTCCTCGATCTCGACGCCGACGGCTGGCGCGAGGCGATCCCCCAGATCCGCGAGCACTACGGCGCGTTCGGCGACCGCCTGCCGGGCGAGCTCGTCGGCGCCCTCGACGCGCTGGCCCGCGACCTCGGCTGAGGCGCGACGCGCGCGGAGCGCGCGTCGCGTCCGGGGCGACCCGGCGTCCGCGCCCCGCTAGCGCTGCCCGACGAGCAGCGCGCGGATCCCGAGCCCCATGATGAACAGGCCGCCGAACCCGTAGAGCAGGTACACGCGCGACCGCAGCTGCGCGCGATACGAGTAGATGATCGCGATCGCGATGATCGCGACGAAGCCGTAGAAGGCGTGGAACGCCGGGTACTCGATCTTGTCGCGGTTCACCACGGCGACGCCGAGGATCACCTGGACGAAGACGGTGAGCTGGGCGAGGGCCGTGTACCACCACAGCGCGCGGCTGCGCAGGGCGGTGGCCCGATGCGCGGCGAGCGCCCAGGCGCCCGCCAGGCCGTTGCCCACGATCATCACCCACGACCACGAGGTGTGCAGCTCGAGCAGCTGCGACGCGATCAGCACGCGGTCACGCTAGTCAAGGATCCATCCGCGACGCGGCGGTCCGGCGACGCCCTCGCGCGCGAACCACTCGGTACCGAACGCGAGCGCGAACAACTCGGGCGGCACCTGCTCGGCCCATCCCGTGTCCGGCGCCTGGCTCGCATGGCACAGGATCGCGCGACGCTTGGTCGCGGCCCACTCGGCCACGTCCACCTCGAGCGCGATCGCCGACGCGGGCTCACCGAACGGGTTGGCGTCGTCGGCCGGCGCGTCCACGTCCCAGTCGGAGAAGAACTCGCGCATCGGATCTCCCTCCGGCCCCGCGAGCGCGAGCAGGCGCAGTTCGCGCAGTCGGTCACGGTTGGACGTCGACTCCCACACCTCGGCGACGCCGGCCATCGCCGCCGCGCGCTTGGCGACGCGGTGCGCCATCACGTGGTCGGGATGGCCGTACACGCCGTGCCAGTCGTAGGTGGTGACGACCACGCGCGTGCCGCCGGCCGCCTCCTCGCGCAGGATCGTCGCGAGCCGCCCGGCCGCCTCGTCCAGCGGAGCGTTGATGAACGCCTCGGGCGCCGCGTTCTGCGCCCAGCCGGTCATCCCGCTGTCGTGGTACCCGAGCGGCGCGAGGCGCGCGATCCCCAGGACCTCGGCGGCCGCGCGCAGCTCGGCCGCGCGGCGCTCCACCACGGTCTCGCCCGGCGCCAGCTCCACCGCCATCGCACCGTGACGCCCGTCGGTCGCCGTCACGAGCACCACGCGGTGCCCCTCGGCGCTCGCCCGCGCGATGGGGCCGCCCGTCGACAGGCACTCGTCGTCGGGGTGTGCGTGCACGCACACGAGGGTCGCCATCGCGTCGGTCGCGCTCAGCCCTGGCGCGCGGCGCC